>JAUIFC010000060.1 GCA_030429455.1 Bacteroidia bacterium
TTCTTGCCTGTACATGTTTTCAAACTCTTTGTCTAAGAAATCGTAATCAAATGGTATGGAAGAGGAAAAGGATTTGTACTTAGCTTCGATGGTATTAACCAGTGAGAAGATATTAGAAGTTTCCACACGAAAGGCAGAAACCCAACTGTTATTCCCTAAACGCATGCTAAGCGCACCAACATTTTGCCTTAAAGATTCGAAATTAAAATCCTTTACAACACCAACAATTGTATAGCTTACAACCTCTCGATTTCCACCGAATGTGTAAAGTTGTTTTCCAATAGGGTCTTTTAATCCTGAAAGTTTTACAGCCGATTCGTTCAATATAATTGCTGTAGAATCGGTACCAAATTCTCTTGAAAAGTCTCTTCCATCTATAACTTCTATTTCCATGTTTGAAATGTAATTATAGTCAACTGCCCAATACTGCATGTTAAATCCGTTATCTTCAGTCATCACTGTTTCGGTAGAAAATGTTGTGTCCGATCTTGACGAATTTGTAACTGGTAGAAACCCTGCAAAAGAAGAAGACTTGACCTCGTTTAAAGCGTCAATTTCGTTTTTTAAGGCTGTTCTGCTTTCAGTAGGAATTCCAGAATTATCAATTAATAATACCTGATCTTTATTAAAGCCAATGTTGGCATTTTGGATATGATTGAGTTGTTGATAAATTACAATCGTTCCGACAATTAGGATGATAGATGTCGCAAATTGAAACACTACCAAAGAATTTCTAAATAAATTCTTTTTATGTCCAGAAGTCAATCTTCCCTTAAGAACTGCTATCGGTTTGAAAGCGGATAAGAAAAATGCTGGGTAAATCCCTGCGAATATACCTACTACAAAAGGCAGTAAGACTAAGAAAATAATGAATTTATAGTCCAGCAATGCTGAGAACAACAGCTCTTTTCCCGAAATAGTATTAAACCAACCTAATAAACCCCAAACAAAAGCAAGGGCTAAAACTAAAGCAATGGCAACGATAAGAGTCGATTCGATTAAAAATTGGCCTATCAAAGACTTTCTTTCTGTACCTAATACTTTTCGTATCCCAACTTCTTTTGCTCTGCCTGAAGCCCGAGCTGTCGTCAAATTCATAAAGTTGATGCATGCAATTAAAAGAATAAATAAGGCTGTAGCAGAAAAAATATAAACATACTGAATATTCCCATTGGCCATAATTTCTAGCTCTCGCGAAGAGTACAGATGAATATCCGTTACTGGTTGTAAAGAGTAGGTTAATTTATTCCCTTTGGCTTCAAAATCTTCCAAATTATCAATTTGAATATATTGGTTCAGTTGCGGAATAATGTACTTCATTAAAACCTCATCAAATTTGGAATTAAAGGCTTTATAGTCCACACCTTCGCGTAGCAGAACATAGGAATAGAAGTTATGGCTTAGATAGTTTCCAAACTGATACTCTAGATTATGCATAGAGAAAAAGAATTCAAAATCGAAATGTGAATTTTTTGGTACATCTTCTATCACCGCTGTAACCTTATAGACTGTATTTTCACCATCTTGAGTTTCAAGCATTTGTCCCAATGCCAGTTGAGGACTGCCAAAATAGCGTTTTGCCACAGTCTCTGTGATTACAACAGAATTGGGTTCTGTTAGAGCGGTTTTCGTATTTCCGACGATAGCTGGTAAAGTAAATACATCAAAAAGTGTTGAATCCGCATGGGCTACACGGTGTTCTTGAATATACTCGTTGCCTTTCTTAACTAGCCTTGAACCCATAGAACTGTAAAAACGAAAATAATTCTCTACTTCTGGGTAATCATTTTTTAAAGTGATGCTTATGGGGTCGGAACTTAAAGCCATGCTTCGTTCCACACCTGCAAACAAAATATCGGAATTTACCCTGTAAATACGATCTGCTTTGGTGTTGTATTTGTCATAACTTAACTCGTCGGTAACAAACATTGCAATAAGCACAAAACAAGCTATTCCTAGTGATAATCCAGCGACGTTGATAAGAGAAAATCCTTTATGCTTAAGGATATTTCTCCAGGCTATTTTGAAATAATTTTTTAACATGATTCTTTTGTTTTAATCCATTCAAACCTTCCCTGATTGCTAAATAAGCTAAAGGGAAGGCTTTTCTGGTGTATTATGGTTTGGTGTTGTTTTTAAATAAAATATCCATAAAGGCATATTTTTTTTTAATCATAAATTATATAATCAATATAATGCCAAAATTCTATTTAGCTGAATATCAATATAATGAAAATATCAATTTAAAATAAAGTGTTCGATTTTGATACAGTCTAAGTTCGATAATGAACAGAATCCCATCCAAACCTTCCCAAAGGGAAGACTTTAAAGACGCTGCACTGAATTATAGTCTACTATTATTAATCCAAAAAATTCCATTTATGAATTAAAGTTCCCTTTCCTTCGGAGATGATGGTTAGGTGCTTTTACTCCGACCTCAACGATTTCACTGGATTGGATGTTGCAGCTTTGATGGCTTGAAAACTCACAGTAACTAACGTAATAAATAATGCTCCAACACAGGCAATCACAAAAACATCCCATCCGACACTTGTTCTGTAGGTAAATTTCTGTAACCAATTTGACATCATATAATAAGCTATTGGCGAGGCAACGATTAAAGCTATAACCACCAATAGAACAAAATCTTTAGAAAGTAAAACCCACAATTGACTGATAGATGCGCCAAGCACTTTTCGAACACCAATCTCTTTAGTCCGTTGCTCAGCGACATAAGAAGCCAAACCAAACAAGCCCAGACAACTGATAAAAATGGCCAGAAGGGTAAACACTTTTGCTAAACTGGAAATACGCTCCTCCGCTCTGAATTTCTTACCGTATTCTTCATCGGCAAACTGGTAATTGAAGGGCGTATTCGGAAAGTTCTTTTTATAGATATTTTCAATGAGCTCTAAGTTTTTAGCTACACTATTTTCAGGATTCATTCGCAGGCTAAAAAAATTCATATGGTTTTGATCGTCAAAAACATACATAGCTTGTTTCACACTACTGTAAGGCGAAGTCGTAATCATGTCGTCTACCACACCAATAATCTTAAATGGTCTTGCGGTGGTTGTGGGGTTGGAATGGCGAATAAGTTTGCCTATTGGCTCTTTGATGTTCATATATTCTACAGCTCGTTTATTTAAAATAACTCCTGTAGAGTCTGTAGAGAATTCTCTGGAAAAGCCTCTGCCGTCCAACAATTTAAGTCCTAAAGTTTCCACAAAATCATAGCCAACGGCGATATAGGCAAATTCTTCCTGAAAGCCCTCTGGTTTTCCTTCCCATGTGTACCCACTCATATTCGAAAAGATATCCGTTGTTGGACTGCTCATGGTCGTCATGCTCACCGCACCACCTGAGTTTATAAATTCCTCTCGCATCAAATCCTGTTTACCTTCAAATTCTTCGCTTATGGTTAAGACTTCAATCAGTCCATCTTTATCGTAACCTATTGGCCTGTCTTTACTGAATTGAATCTGATCTATAACCACTAAAGTTCCTATAATTAATGCCGCTGAAATGCTGAACTGCGTAACGACCAAAATTTTACGGGGTAAGGATGAATTCTTACCAGCTTTAAAGGTGCCTTTCAAAACTGTTACTGGGTTGAAAGAGGATAAATACATGGCCGGATAACTGCCAGCTAAAAGTGAAGTGAGAAGTATAAAGACCAGCGCACTTATCCAAAAAGCGGCATTTCCCCAAGGAAACTCAATACTCTTGCTGGCCAGAATATTAAAGCCGTTTAGTGATAGTAATACCAATGCAATGGCAAACACAAAGGATAGAATCACGATAACGAACGACTCGGTTAAGAATTGAAAAATAAGCTGGCCACGTTGCGAGCCAATCGACTTCCGAATACCGACTTCAGTGGCACGCTTTTCAGATCGTGCTGTGCTGAGGTTTACAAAATTGATACAGGCCAGCAACAAAATAAAAAGCCCGATAATGCCGAAAAGCCATAAGTTTTCAATTCGACCACCACGTTGTACACCACCATCCCAACTGTCTCTCAAATACCAATCCTCCATAGGAAATAGGAATAGTTGTGGATTAAACTCGGCCTCTTCTGCCGAACGGTCCTTCTTGACGTTGATGATTTTTTCGGTTACCGCTTCCATCGTGGTATTCGGATTGATTTTCAAAAATAACTGAAACGAGTTATTGCCCCAATGATCTCTTACAGCTTGATGATATTCGCTTACGGCGATAAGCGCCTCCCATGGGATGATGAATTTTACAATACTAAAGGTTGAATTAGTAGGCAAGTCCTTATACACTGCAGTGACATCGAGTGTAAATTGGTTATTGATACTAATGGTTTTGCCGATGGCAGATTCTTCCCCAAACAAGGCTTTTGCCGTAGACTCGGCAAGCACAATAGAATTTAATTCTTCAAGCGCATTTTCGCTGCCGTCCAGGTATTCTAATTCTAGTATCTCTTTAGCTCCAGCCTGCATAAAGTTCCCTGAAAAGGTGATATTTTTTCCATCATAGCTTAAATTCAAAGCTTCGTTCCAGGACGACATGACAATGTGCTCAAAATTATCAGCATAGTCTTCTCTTAAGGCAAATTCTAATGGACGTGGTATTGCTGGTCCTGTTTCCGTAATACCATTATAGGTTTCGTGTTGGTAGATTTGAGCGATGTATGCTTTATCTTCTATATTTTGATCATAATTCAATTCGTCTACAATCCAAAGACCTATAAGAATTGCCGCTGCCATTCCAACTGCTAATCCCGAAATATTTATAAACGAATACACCTTATTTTTAAGGATATTTCTTAGCGCGATTTTGAAATAATTTTTAATCATAGTCCGTTCAAACCTTACCTATCTGCAGAACAAGCAGACCAAAGGAAAGGATTTATTTTATTATGTATTTGATATATTTTCATTTAATCTCTTTTGTTCTGCAAACCCTAAATAACCTGAAGGGAATAATAATTATATTTTCCCTTAAAGGATGAAGGGGGTTTTATTCCGTCCTAAGCGATTTCACTGGATTACTTGTTGCCGCTCTAATGGCTTGATAACTTACTGTTATAATGGTAATTGCCAATGCACCTACGCTCGCAAAAGCAACGACATCCCATCCAACACTTGTTCTATAGGTAAATTTTTGTAGCCATTGCGTCATCATGTAATAGGCTATTGGTGTTGCTATAAGCAAAGCTATACCAACAAGAATTACAAAATCTTTAGACAACAATACCCATAACTGACTTACAGAAGCACCAAGGACTTTTCTCACACCAATCTCTTTTATGCGTTGTTCTGCAACATAAGAAGCCAATCCAAATAAGCCTAAACAACTGATAAAAATAGCCAGTATTGTAAAGATTCTTGCCAGACTAGATAAGCGTTCTTCTGCTCTGAATTTATAATCATATTCTTCGTCTACAAACTGGTAATCAAAAGGGAGGTTTGGAAAATTTCTCTTAAAGACTTCTTCTATAAGGCTTAAATTTTCACTTACTGAATTTTCCGTATTGAGTCTTAAATTATAAAAACTATGGTTGCCATAAGCATCGAATACATACCATGCTTGTTTTACTGGTTCGTATGGCGACTGAGAAACAATATCATCTATTACGCCAATAATTTTCATAGGTGGGCCTGGATTCTCCGATTCAGAATCCCTTATTAGCTTACCAATTGGATCTTGAAGCCCCATGTATTCCATGGCGGTTTTGTTGATTAATACACCTGTCGAATCAGAAGGAAAATCTCTCGAAAACCCTCTGCCCATTATTACTTTAGAGCCTAAAGTCTCTACAAATTCATAGCCCACTTCTATCCATGCAAAATCTTCTTGAAAACCTTCTGGCTTTCCATCCCAGGTGTAACCACTTCGATTGGACCATATATTGGTGGTTGGGCTCGTCGTAGTCGCCATTTCTATCACAGCTCCTGAGGCTTTAAACTGGTTCCGTAATAATTCTGCTTTACCTTCAAAATCAGTACTCATGACTGGGATTTGTACAAGTCCTTCCTTATCGTATCCCGTTGGTCTGTTTTTACTAAATTCAATTTGATTGATAACCACAAGAGTTCCAATAATCAAGGCCACTGAAATTGAAAATTGAGAAATCACCAAAACCTTACGTGGTAATGACGATTTTTTACCAGACTTAAAAGTGCCTTTTAAAACACTCACCGGATTGAAAGATGATAAATACAAGGCAGGATAGCAACCGGCTAAAACAGATGTGACAACTACAAATACGAGTGACGTTATCCAAAAATAAATTTCTGCCCACGGGAACTCGATAGACTTTTGGGCAACATTATTAAAGCCATTAAGTGACAACAAGACAATTCCTATTGCCAATATGAAGGAAAGCATGACCAATACAAAGGTTTCACTTAAAAACTGAAAGATTAACTGACCACGTTGAGAACCAATAGATTTCCTGATGCCTACTTCTGTGGCTCTTTTCTCAGACCTTGCTGTACTTAGGTTTATAAAATTGATACAAGCTAAAACTAAAATGAAACCACCAATAATACCGAATAACCAAACGTTTTCAATTCTACCACCTACATTTTTACCATTTTCAAAATCGCTTCTTAAGTGCCAATCCTTCATAGGATGCAAAAACAAAATTGGATTATACTCCGCTAAATCTGGATTTTCTACTTGACTAACCTTTGCTATTCGCTCTGAAACATCTTCCATGGTTACGTTGTCACTTAGCTCCACAAACAGCTGGAAAGAATTGTTGCCCCAATTGGTTTCAGAATCGATGATCCATTGTTGAGAAGTAATGTAATGCTTCCATGGAATAATGTATTCCAAATCACTAAAGGCATTGCCTTCTGGAATATCTTTGTAAACTGCAGTTACTTTTAGGTCAGTATTGTTGTTTTCTCTAATGATTTTGCCTACCGGGTCATTTTCTCCAAAAAGTGCCTTTGCTGTAGATTCGGAAATCATGATGGAGTTTTTCTCCTTCAATCCATCTTTTACACCTTTAAGTATGTCCAGATTCAGCATATCTGTTACGCCTTCTTGCATAAAGTTTCCAAGGAAGTTGATGTTCTTGTCATTATGCTCCAAGTAGCGAGGCTGATTCCAGGAGGACATAATGATGTGTTTAAAATTGTCATTATATTTCTCTCGTAATGCAAACTCCAATGGTCTTGGAAGAGGGATTTGTGTATGGGTTTGTCCATTTACAGTTTGGTGCATATAGATTTGGGCAATGCTATCTTTATTTTCAAAATGAGTATTTTGTGATAACTCGTCTGTGACCCAAAGTCCTATAAGAATTGTAGCTGCCATTCCTACAGCTAATCCAGATATATTAATAATAGAATACACCTTGTTTTTAAACAGGTTTCTAATTGCGATTTTGAAATAATTCTTTAGCATGGTCTTGGTGTTATAACCTAAGACCTGTTTGTAATAAATTTGGTTTAGGTTTTGGCGAGGTTTAGTCGGTTTACAAACAGGTTTTAGGCTTGGGTTTGGTTGATTTTATGTTGTCTTTTGGCTTAAAACATGAAAAAAGTGGTAGGTTGGTTTAGGGTTAAGCCAAAATGTTTTCAGTCACTTTTTGTCCATCTAGCATTCTTATGATGCGGTGGCTATACTTAGCATCATGTTCGCTATGAGTTACCATGATGATGGTTGTTCCTGCTTCGTTCAAGTCGATGAGTAAATCCATTACTTCATTACCATTGGTGCTATCCAAATTTCCAGTAGGTTCGTCTGCTAAAATAAGTTTTGGATTATTTACCACCGCTCTTGCTACAGCCACACGTTGTTGCTGACCTCCAGATAATTGCTGAGGGAAGTGGTTACGGCGGTGCATGATTTGCATCTTCTCCAATACAGCTTCAACACGTTTTTTACGTTCTGCGGGTTTTACTCCTGTGTAGATTAATGGTAGTTCTACGTTTTCAAAAACAGTAAGCTCATCAATCAAATTAAAACTTTGAAAAACAAATCCTATGTTATGCTTTCTTAGGTCTGATCGTTTACGTTCGTTGTAACCTGAGACTTCGGTTCCGTTAAACAAGAAGCTTCCTCCATCTGGATCGTCCAACAAACCGATGATGTTTAACAAGGTGGATTTACCACATCCTGATGGTCCCATGATGGCTACAAACTCTCCTTCTTTGACCTCAAAAGACAATTTGTTAAGAGCAATCGTTTGTACCTCTTCTGTTTTGTAATACTTTTCTAAATCTTTTATCTGTATCATGTTTTTTAGTGTTTAGTAATAAGTACAGAGTACTTAGTTCTGGTGTTATGGTATTTATTTTTTTAATCTATTTTCTATTTATTCTGAGTACTACTTACTACTTCAGTATCAATTCATCTATATCTCCAAAAGAATCATAACTTGAAGTAATTACTTTATCTCCAGGGTTTAAGCCATCCACAACTTCGTAGTAGGCTGTGTTTTGGCTACCTAAACGGATATCCACTTTGTAAGCAGAGCTTCCATCTTCGCTCACTTTAAAAATCCAATTGCCTCCAGTTTTTTGAAAGAAACCTCCTTTTGCTACCAACAATGCCTCTTTTTCTGCACTTAAGGCTACTCTAATCTGCAAGTTTTGCCCTCGTCTTATGCCTTCTGGCACTTCTCCAACAAACTGCATATCCACTTGAAAACGTCCGTTTGTGACTTGCGTAAATACTTTCTTTATTTCCAAAGTGTAGGTTTTGCCGTTTACAGCAGTTGTTCCTGTTTGGCCAGTATATATTCTGGAAATGTAGTGTTCATCTACATCGACTCTTACTTTAAAACCTGTTGTAACATCTACTTGTCCTAGTCTGGTACCTTTGTTAATGGATTGCCCTATCTCTGCATCGAGAGAGGTAAGCTGTCCGTCTATAGGCGCTTTTACAACTAAATCACCGACTTTTTTACGCATTAATTCCAATGCACTTTGAGTTCTTTGGTAGGAGTCTTTGGCTTGTTTCATTTCAAGATCGACAGAGATAGAGTCTTCCGCCATAACTTGCTTTGCCAATTCCATACGTTCTTTTTGGTAGATGTAATTGTTTCTAGATTGTTCAAAGTCTTGCCTAGCAATGACACCTTTGCTGTATAACTTTTCATTCAAGTCAAATACACGTTTTGCTTCAATCAATGCATTTTCGACATCTGTAAACTGGTTTTGTCTGTTAATTGTATTTTGACGCGCCTGATTTTGTGAAATCTGCATTTGCGTTAACAAGTTATAGACAGAGGTTTCCTGATTGATTAAATTTAACTCAAGGTCTGTGTTAGACAATCTTAAGATGGGTTCTCCCTTTTTAAGCATTGTGCCGTCTTCGACAAACTTTTCTTCCACTCGACCACCTTCTAAAGCATCTAGATATATGGTTGTGATAGGTAATACTGTTCCGCTAACGGGTATGTTTTCTTGAAAAACATCTTGAGCGACTGTATGCAGAGAAAGGCGTTCCTTTTCTACATTTAATTTTGAGCCTCCTGATGTTTGTACTACAACATAAACAATAAGCGCTATTAGCGCCAAGCCTCCGACCAGGTAAGTGAGTTTTTGTGTTGAAAATTTCTTTTTTTGAATTGGAATGTCCATTATAACTGATTTATTTTCATTTTTATCATAGGGAAAGTAATGCCAAAAACATATGTATCTGTTTTTCAGATATTTAATGAATAAGTATGAAATAAAAGTGTTCGTTTTTGATACATAATGTGTTCGTATGTGGACGCATAATTAGCTTTTAGTAATACCATTTATAACTAAAGTCATGAAGCACATTCCATAACCTTTTTAAAGACTATTGTATTGAAAAAAACAGAAGGTTACAAGGAAAAACCATAATCAATAAAACGTCAACCTAAAAATCATTTTTCGTGTTTTAAAATAGAAACTATTGAAATTCGTCATTATATTTATCGTTTTCTATTTAAATTTGAATAGGGTTTATTTTGAAAATTTAAAACCCTGGCGAATTAAAGACTACACTATGCTACTGAAAAAAGCAAATATTTTAATCGTAGACGACGATCCTGATGTGCTTAATGCATTACGTTTGCTATTAAAACCAATGGTAAAAAGTGTTACCATCGAAAAAAACCCAAATAACATATCAAATATCTTAAGCCATCATCCCATTGATTTGGTAGTACTTGACATGAATTTTAGTGGCGCTGTACATACGGGAAATGAAGGTATTTTTTGGCTTAACCAAATTAAAAAGATTAACGAGGATATTGCTGTTGTCCTTATGACTGCTTATGCTGATATCGATTTGGCGATTAGGGGATTAAAAGAAGGTGCTTCCGATTTTTTGGTGAAACCATGGAAAAACGACAAAATCATTTCGACGCTTACCAGCGCAATCACAAAAAAAGAGGCTGCAAAAACATCGTCTCACATTAATAGCCCAGCCGTAAATATTATTGGCGAAAGTCCTGTTATTCAAGATGTATTTACAAAAATTGAAAAAGTAGCCCCTACAGATGCCAACGTCTTGATACTTGGCGAAAATGGAACAGGTAAAGATCTTATTGCAAGGGCATTACATGATAACTCTAACCGTAGGCATAAACCATTTGTAAAAGTCGATGTTGGTGCTCTAACCTCATCCTTGTTCGAAAGTGAATTATTTGGATACAAAAAAGGAGCCTTTACCGATGCTCGTGAAGACCGTAAAGGGCGTTTTGAAATGGCAAACGGAGGAACCATATTTCTAGATGAAATTGGAAATATTACGCTTGGACAACAAGTGAGATTACTTACAGTTTTGCAAAACAGACAAGTAACGCCACTTGGCGATAATACGCCTATCGATATCGATATCAGGTTGATCTGTGCTACGAATCTTGAACCTCAAGTATTGGCGGACGAGAAAAAATTTAGAAAAGATTTGATTTACAGAATCAATACTGTAGATATCGTTGTTCCGCCTTTACGACATCGCGGTACAGACATCACACTCCTAGCCCGATATTTTGTGGAGCTTTATGCCGAAAAATACCATAAACCGCCATATACTTTTGGTCAAGGGTTTCTTTCAAAATTAAAAAATCACCCCTTTCCAGGTAATGTTCGTGAATTGCAATATGTTTTGGAAAGAGCAGTCATCATGTCTGATGGAACAGAACTTAAAGTAGAAGATTTGGTGTTTTCTTCAATCGAACATTCATCTAAACCAACCGCAAGTCTCGAAACTTCCAGTTTAAACTTAGACGAACTTGAGAAAAATGCCATTTTAAAAGTTTTAGAAAAACATCGTGGTAACGTTTCAAAATCTGCCAAAGAACTAGGAATTACAAGAGCAGCACTCTACCGAAGATTAGAAAAATATGACTTATAATTCTTATATACTTCGGCTTTTTTTAAGAATACTTGTTTTTGTGGCGGCCTTATTAGCCATAGCATACTTTACAACCAAAGAGCAAAACTCTTATGCGATTAGCATCGGATTGTTGGTCATCTATCTTATTTACGACATGTACAACTATGTCAAACGGCGGTTTCAAGTCATGGACGATTTCTTTTTGGCGGTAAAGTACCGTGACTTTTCCAGATGGTTTCCTGAAGATAGAGGCTCTAAAGACATTCGGTTTTTATACGAAGGTTTTAACGAAATAAATAGAACCATCAAAGAAATAAACGCTCAAAACCAAGCACAAAACCTATACCTTCAAAAAATTTTGGAAATGGTCGATATTGGCATCATTGCATTCAACATCGATACGGGTGATGTCCTTTGGTCCAACGATTCCTTCGGCGAAATCTTGGATATTCCGTCATTTAAAAACACAAAATTTGTGGAAACACGGCGGCCCAACTTATTCAACACTATTTTTGAAACCTATCACCGAGAACCAAGTTCCACAACTATAAATTTGAAAAACGAATCCATAAAAGTGCTTATATCGGACACTATTTTTACAGTCAAAGAAGAGGCTTTTAAATTGATTGTTATTCAAAACATAGACGACACCCTGAACAAAAACGAATCAGAATCTTGGAAGAAACTTTTGAGTGTGATGACGCATGAAATCATGAATTCCATCGCCCCGATATCGTCCTTGGCAGATACGCTCCAAAGGAATGTGGAATATTATATAAATCATCCTCAGGAAAGTATTGAGCTTTCAGATTTAAATTCTGGGATCCAAACCATTAAAAAACGAAGTGAAGGTTTGTTCCAGTTTGCTAAAACATATAGAAGTCTTAATAAAGTTACTCAGCTTAATCTACAACGCATTAAAGTAAAGGAACTCCTTAAAAATATTGAATTGCTTATGGCGCCTTCCATTCAAGCCAAAGGCATAGCTATAAAATTTGAAGTTCCTAAATCCAGATTGGAATTGAATATTGATACGCATTTGATAGAACAAGTGCTCATCAATCTGCTATTAAATGCTAAGGACGCCTGTCTAAATCAACCAAATGCCCTCATCAGAGTAATAGCTACCGAAAACCAAAATAGAAAAATAGTCATTAAAGTGTATGACAACGGTAGCGGTATATCAGATGAAATTATTGAAAATATTTTCGTTCCATTTTTTACAAGCAAATCTACTGGAAGTGGAATAGGACTAAGCTTATGCAAACAAATCATGTTGTTGCATAAAGGAAAAATTATTGTAAAAAGTGTTGAAGGTGAAGGAACGGTATTTAGCTTGGTATTTTAGAGTATCTGTAGAATTTTTTAGCAATTTAAGAACATTGATCACAAGTTCCCGAAATTAAAAATTCTGCAGTATCTATTTTATAATTTGGCAACGAAGGCAGTTTAATATCTAAAGGCACACATTTGGTTTTTCCGCATTTTTTACATTGAAAATGTGGATGTAAATCCGAATTTATTTGTGTTGAAGGTTCGTTATATCTGGCAAACAAACTTACACCCTCTTTACTTTTAAAGCTGTGTAAATAGTTTTCATCCTCTAATCGAGCTAAAATTCGATAAACCGTTGTCTTATTCATTAGACCACTAAATTTTTCTACCAACTCCACACTAGAAAAAGCGTCATGTGATTCTTCAAAAACTTGCATCACAGCTTTGACCGATTTTGTTTGTCTTAAAATACCCATTTTGCAAATTTAATGCAACACTGTTGCAATTACAAGTGTAATCCATATCTTTGCACTTTTTAGTCTATATTTTAGAAATGAATAGCCTTAAACTACAATTAAAGTCAGACTTTATTGGCGCATTAGCCAGTTTTATTTGTTTAATACACTGTATTGCCACACCTTTTATATTTGTTTCGGCTGCTAGTATCGAACACCACCACCACGAGCATCATCATGGAGATAGTCCACTATGGTGGAGTGCTATAGATATTGTATTTATAGTTATTTCTTTTTTAGCCGTTTACTGGTCGGCTAAGTCGTCTTCCAAAACTTGGATGAAATTTGCACTATATCTTTGCTGGGCAGGTCTAGCCTTTTTTATTCTAAATGAAAAATTTGAAGGTCCTCATCTTCCGCACTTCTTAATTTATGTACCTGCTTTTGGACTAATTGTTCTTCATCTATATAACAAAAGGTATTGCCAATGTATAAATGGCAATTGTCCAGTTTAAAAACAAGCTATGAACAAAATAGTTTCTCTTTTTCTTATCATACTATTTATTTCTTGCATGACTACTGAAAAAAAAGACAACGCTCAGGATGAGAAAACGGAAAACATTGAACACGAGCATCACAAAGCTTCTAAGCATTCTGCCAACGACTTTATGCATCAATCCTCGACAGAGGAGCTCATCAAGCGTTTTGAATCTAGCGAGCGAAACGAATATCAAAAACCAGATGAAGTCATTGCGTTCTTAGGTGATTTAAGCGACAAAACGATTATTGATATTGGTGCTGGAAGCGGCTACTTTACAGTAAAACTAGCTCAAACTGCCAAAAAAGTAATTGCTGCAGATGTTAATCAGGAGTTTTTAGACCACATTCAAAAAAGAGTTGAAGACAATGGCCTTACAAATATCGAATTGCGGAAGATTCCTTATGACAATCCTTCTGTAAAAGACGCAGAAGCGGACGTCATATTTGTTGTAAACACTTATCATCATATCGAAAATCGCGTTGATTATTTTGCTAAAGCCAAAAATGGACTTGCTGAAAATGGCGAATTGGTCATTATCGATTTCGTTAAAAAAGAAGTTCCTGTTGGACCTCCTTTAGGGCATAAAATTGCTAAAGAAAACGTGATTGAAGAATTGAAAAAAGCGGGTTACAATTCATTTGATGTCAACGTTGAAGTGTTGCCCTATCAATACATCATCAGCGCTAAATAATGAAATTAGTAATTTTAAGTCCATATAATTGAATTAAGTGACCATAAATGTGATAGAAAATATCAGTTCTTCAAAACCATGACATGATTTGAGGCTTTTATTAGTATCTTTAAATCCTAATTTAATAACCCTTTAAAACCAAAATTTTTACAAAGAATGAAAAAAATAAGTCTTTTAATCATCGCCCTTGTAATGTCCCTACCACTCTCCATTTTTGCAAATGAAGGCATGTGGTTTTTAATGCATATAGAACGCTTAAACTATCGCGATATGCAAAAAATGGGATTACAATTAACCCCTGAAGAAATTTACAGCATTAATAACCAGAGCCTTAAAGATGCTATTGTTCAATTTAATGGTGGGTGTACGGCAAGTATAATTTCAGACACAGGTTTGGTACTTACAAATCATCATTGCGGATATAATGTCATTGCCGAACTTTCTACTGCAGAACAAAATCATTTAAAAAATGGGTTTTGGGCAGGAAGTTTAGCAGAAGAATTAAAACCACAACGTTTGTCTGTTCGTTTTTTTGTCCGCATGGACGATGTCTCGGAACGTATCCTTTCAAAATTAAATGATACGATGAGCGAAAAAGAACGTGAAGCAACCATCAATAAAGAAATAGCAAAAATTGAACAAGAAAATAACGAAGGTGGAAAATATACTGTTTCTGTACGTTCGTTTTACCAAGGCAACGAGTTTTACTACTTTGTTTATCAAGACTATAACGACGTTAGACTTGTTGGTACACCGCCAGAAAGCATTGGGAAATATGGAGGCGACACAGACAACTGGGAATGGCCAAGACACACTGGAGATTTTTCTTTATTCAGAGTATATGCAGATGCAGATGGAAATCCTTCAGCATATTCCGAAGATAATGTACCGCTAAAATCAGACTACCACTTGCCAGTAAATATTAAGGGCGTAAAGGAAAATGACTTCGCTATGATTTTAGGTTATCCAGGAAGAACAAACCGCTGGATGCCGGCAGAAGGTATTGAGCAAAATGTAAATTACGCTTATCCTGCCTGGGTAGAAGCCTCAAAATTGAGCATGGATGTGATGAAAAAATACATGAATGAAGATGAAGCTGTCAACCTCATGTATGCGTCTTTGTACGCAGGTATTGCCAATTATTGGAAAAATAGACAAGGCATGATCGACGCCCTTACCCAACATAAAACAGCCGAAACCAAACGTAAACTTGAAAAACGATTTGACAAATGGGCGAACAAATCGGCTAATAAAAGCATGTATGGCGATGTAATGTCTAACATCAACAATTACTACAGTTTAACCAACGAAAAGTCTAAACACGACAATTACCTGATAGCCATTTTACGTTCAAGCAAATTTTCGGTGTTGCCGTATCAATTAGGCAGAGGTTTCAAAAATTATGCAGAAGCCAACGACGCAAAACGTAAAGAACTCTTACCTCGCTTACAAGCCATGATTGCAGGCTCTTATACAGATTATCATTTGCCTTTAGAAAAAGATGTTCTTGCAGAACAACTAAAGTTATATACCTCAAAATCAAACTATCCACTTCCTGAAGGAATTGCCGAAGTAGCAGAAAAAGGTGATTTTGATAAATATGTAAATGCAATTTTCGAGTTAAGCATGTTCGCTTCTAAAGAAAGTGCTGAAGCATTTTTGGAGCTACCAAACCTTCAACTTTTAGAAAATGATCCCTTGTACAAACTGTCATCAGAGTTATTAGCCAAATACAGAGAACAACCAGAAGAATTTGCTCAACCTAGCAACGATTTTCAGAAATCGTTCAGACTTTTAGTGGATGGTTTCCGCAAATCAGGATTGAGCAAAATACAATATCCAGATGCCAATTCTACACTGCGTTTGACTTATGGAAAAGTTCGAGCTTTACCAAAAGACCCAAGAAACGATGCGAAAATTAACAATTACACAAC
This sequence comes from Bacteroidia bacterium, assembly GCA_030429455.1. Lineage (GTDB taxonomy): Bacteria > Bacteroidota > Bacteroidia > Flavobacteriales > Flavobacteriaceae > Psychroflexus. The sequence goes on from JAUIFC010000060.1 coordinate 16,198, forward strand.
CTTTAAAGGAAAAATAAAGAAATACATTCCTGGCGACAAGGAGTTTGATGTTCCAAAAGACATGCTCGATATGGGCACAAAAGATTTTGGAAGATATGCAAATAGCGATGGCGAATTATCCTTAAATTTCCTAACAGACAATGATATAACTGGCGGGAATTCTGGCTCTCCAGTACTAAATGGCAATGGGGAATTGATTGGTTTAGCCTTTGATGGAAACATCGAAGCCATGGCTGGTGATGTGATTTTTGACAAAAAACTTCAACGTACCATAAATGTTGACATTCGCTATGTGCTTTGGTTGATTGACAAATACGCTGGTGCCACACACATTGTCGACGAATTAAGCGTAATTGAATAATAAAACTCCATAAAAAATCTAAGATTTCTCTTAGATTTTTTGTTTTTAATAGTTGAAATTAATTATGACAAAGAAACTTCCTGTTACCGTACTCAGCGGTTTTCTAGGCGCTGGAAAAACCACTTTACTCAACCACGTTTTACACAACAAAGAAGGCCTAAAAGTCGCTGTTATCGTAAACGACATGAGCGAAGTAAATGTTGATGCCGAGTTGGTAAAAAGCGAAAATACCCTTTCACGAACAGAAGAAAAACTGGTAGAAATGAGCAACGGTTGTATCTGTTGTACACTACGTGAAGATTTGATGATCGAGGTTGAACGTTTAGCTAAAGAAAACCGATTTGACTATTTGTTGATAGAAAGCACTGGGATTAGTGAACCGATTCCTGTTGCACAGACCTTTACTTTTGTCGATGAAGATAACAACATCGACTTATCACGTTTTAGTTATGTCGATACCATGGTTACGGTGGTCGATGCTTTCAACTTTTTTAAGGATTTTGGCAGTCCTGAGACCTTAATGGATCGAGATCTTACCGACATAGAAGACGACCATAGGAGTATCGTAAATCTATTAACGGACCAAATTGAATTTGCAAATGTCATCATTTTAAATAAAACCGATTTGGTAACAGAGAAGCATTTGGAAGTTCTGAAAGCAACCATCCATAAATTAAACCCAAAGGCCAAAATAATTGAAAGTTCCTACAGCAAAGTTTCACCTCAGGAAATTATAAATACCAGGCTGTTTGATTTTGATGAAGCCGAACAAAGCGCAGGATGGATTGAGGAACTTAATAAAGACGAACACACGCCAGAAACTGAAGAATATGGCATTGGGTCTTTTGTGTTTAGAAGTAAAAAACCCTTTGATGCTGATCGGTTTTGGACTTATGTTCAGCAACGATTTCCAAATACAGTCATACGAAGTAAGGGCTTATTTTGGTTGTCTTCAAGACCAGAACAAGCATTAGTTTGGAGTCAAGCAGGTGGATCTTTAAAAGCAGATAGCGCCGGCGTTTGGTGGAGCAGTATGACTTTCCGCAAAAGGATGGAATTTATGGCTTTTGTCGAAAATCAAGACCATATTGAAAAAGATTGGCATAAAACATTTGGGGACCGCAAAAACGAAATTGTCTTTATTGGCGTGGAAATCGATAAAGAACAAATGATAGCCGACCTCAACACCTGTCTAGCTACCGACAACGAAATCGAATCCAACTTATGGCGCAATGGTTATGAAGATGATTGGCCAGTTGAAAGAGCTTATGCTTTTGATTAAATCCCAATACATAAAATCCCCATTTTGGTGTTTTGAAATATGTCAATCTGTATAGGATGAATTAAGTTTTAAATGTATACCTCATAGGTCTTGAAAACCTGTGAGGTAATTTAAAAAATAAAAATGCCCAATAAATTGAAAAGATTTCAAATATAAAACCTTAAAAGTAATGGTCTGTTTGTGAGAAAATAGGTGAAAATTTTAGTTTTATAAACTATCTACTTGCTCAAAAACTCAATATTCCGTTTCAATCCTGTATACTTCGTGCGTTTTACAGCCGACTTTCTAAAAATTTCTCCAAAAACCTCTTGGGTCAATTCTTCCCACTGCTGTTTATCATAATTCATCAATCTAGAATCTGGATTGAAAAGCGGTTCGTTGTGAGATTTGCTAAATCGGTTCCAAGGGCAAACGTCTTGACACACGTCGCATCCAAACATCCAATCGTCAAACTGGTTTTTAAAATCGGTTGGAATTTGGTCCTTTAGCTCTATGGTAAAATAAGAGATACATTTACTACCATCTACCACATAAGGCTCGACAATGGCTTGAGTGGGACAGGCATCAATACAAGCAGTACAACTCCCGCAATGGTCGGTTATTGGCGTGTCATATTCTAATTCTAAATCGATGATAAGCTCAGCGATGAAATAAAAAGAGCCGACTTGTTTGGTCAACACATTGGTGTGTTTCCCCATCCAACCTAGACCCGAACGAACCGCCCAAGCCTTATCCAAAACCGGAGCTGAATCGACAAAAACTCTGCCGTGAACTTCACCAACCTCCTCTTGAACGCAGGCCAAAAGTGCTTTGAGTTTGTCCTTAATCACAAAATGATAATCGGTGCCGTAAGCGTATTTACTGATCTTGTAGGAATCCTCGTTTTGAAATTCCTGAGGATAGTAGTTGTATAGAAGAGATACCACACTTTTCGAACCTTCCACCAATTTTGTAGGGTCCAGTCGCTTATCGAAATGGTTCTCCATATAGCGCATTTCGCCATGCATATTTTTCTTCAACCATTGTTCTAATCGTGGTGCTTCGTCTTCCAAAAATTCAGCTTTACTGATGCCGCAGGACAAAAAGCCAAGTCGTTTAGCTTCAGCTTTTATGAATTTCGTATTGGAATGTTTTGCAGAAGATTTCAACTTGCTAATTTACTTTGATGAAGTACTCAAAAGTACAGGATTTTTTTGTCTTAACTACGGATTTAAACATTAACTCTTTGGAAAGACCAATTTAGGTGAAAAACTATGAGAAAGCTTAAAAACGATATTGAACGTCCTTCGAAGTTAAATTATACAAGACATCTTATGGAATTCTTAACACAATTGATGGTAGGTGATTTCAAGAATGAGTTGTCCTATTTTCGAAAAAAGTTTTGGTGTTAATTTACATTTAAGGTAAAATCCAAAGCCTCAAAATTTTTATAAATTGACAATCTTTTAAAATAAAACCCTCTGATGCTAAGATTTTTACTTCCTTTTGTTTTATTTACTGGACTTGTGCTAAACGCTCAAAATTCGTTTTTTACTGGCAGTGATTTTGTAAATGCTACTATTTACACAAATGATACAGACCAACCTTCGAATGCAACATATTTTGATGTCGATCTACAAGGTTTAGAAACCTTTTTATCCAAAGTAAATTCGACAGAAACTGAAGAGGTTTATATTCTGAGCTTACCAGATGCTTTGGGAAAAGTAAAGCAATACCGAATTGTTGAAGCTTCTGTTATGGAAGAAGATTTTCAGTCCAACTTTCAAAATATACGTACCTATAAAGGACAAGGCGTCACTAGTCCAGAAGAAAGCTTAAGATTTAGCTTTACACCTTTAGGCTTTCATGCCATCATTCTTGGGAAATCACAAGGAACTCAGATTATAAAACCTTTTGATTTGATGCGAGGTTTATACAGCTCTTTTTACCTAAAAGATTTGAATGCTCATGAGCATTCTTTCGAATGCCAACTTATTGAAGATGTTGTTTTGCAAAATGAAACAGATAGCGATGAAGTCCAAAACTTTATTACAGATGATGGTACACTAAGAAATTTTAGAGCGGCTATATCGGCAACGGGAGAATACAGTGGATTTTTCAATAATAACTTGACGGATGTCGTTGCTGCAATTACTACAGCAGTTAACAATGCCAACGCCGTGCTAGAAAGAGACTTATCGGTAAGTCTAACTATGGTGGACAATACCTCGCTCATATTTTTTGACCCAGATACAGACCCATTTACCGACTCTGATAATATCGCATTGCTAAGTGAAAATCAAACACTGGTGGACACTGTAATTGGCGATGCCAATTATGATATAGGACATGTGTTTAATACTGCTGGAGGAGGTGTGGCAGGTCTTAGTACGTCATGTGTTCCTAGTTTTAAAGCATGGGG
>JAUIFC010000061.1 GCA_030429455.1 Bacteroidia bacterium
GTCTTCCTCAAAATTGAGTCTTATTTTATTGATGGACTCGGCATTGGTCAATTTAAACGTAAAATAAGAACCTTCGGCGTTTTGCGACTCATTTAAAATGTCGAAACTATAGGTTTGATAGTTTGAAAATCCCTTTGACAGCTTAAGCAAATAAGGGACTTTAATCGTGTCGTTGTCTGGCGTGACGCCCATAATTCTTATGCCATCGAGGTTATTGTAGGTCTTTTCCAACAGTTCATTAGAAAGCGATATTGAATGCCATTGGTCTTCAATACCCTTTAATTCTCTTTTAAAATTGAAGGTATTGTCTTGACCATAAGTCATGCTGATCCATGAAAAAACAACTATGGTAATAACGGATTTAAGGCTGCGATTCATCTGAAATTTTTTTGTTGTATTTATGGTACAAAAACGATGTGATAAGCAATAAAACACCAATGGACACAAATACAATGGTTTTGGAAATGGTATTTAAATGAGAAATATCGAACACAAATAATTTGATAATCGTAATGCTGAATAATACAATTGCTGTAACCCTCAAAAATTTGCTTTTTTTCCAAATTCCTAAAATAATAAGGTATAAGGAATACAATCCCCATAAAATACTCAAGCCCAGTTTATAAGTATTTTTCACATCTGCAATATCAAGCCAATGTAGAAGTTCGCTGCTTAAAACCCACAAGATACTTAAATGCAAAAAGCTGTAAAATAATCGTTTCAGTTTCTTGATTTTCGGCCAAACCACAACATACAGATTGGACAGATAAAGCGTAACACCCAAAACAACTAAAGCAAGATATCGAATGATGATGTGCCAAATGCTTTTGATGTAATTATCATCTGGCGATTGATTTAAGTAACTCTCTCTTAACTCGCTTAAGGCATAAAGTCCTTGCACCAAAAAGACCAAAATTGTCACACAATTAATGACTAATAAGATGTAACTAAACTTCTTATGCCGAAGTTTTTTGAAATTAAAGACATTTAAAATCGATACAAAAACCAAGGTATAAATAAATACCCAAACGATTTTAAAATAGTCTAAATCACGGTTTTTAAGGTTTGAAATCCCGTAGTCATTTTCAGATGGAAGCGTAGATTCTAGGTAAAGGATATTCCAATAATTTTCAATTTCTAAACGGATACCGTAATATAAACTAAAGACAAAAATTGCAGGAATACCGAAAGAAAACAATTGGCTAAATAGTGACACATTTTCAGCATTTGTTGGTTCAAAATCGAGTTTGGTAATGTAACCAAACAAACCAGCAAAAAACAATGAACTTAAAAAATGAATATTCCAAATTGGAGTAACTAAAATGGCATTTTCTTGGTATAAATTAACTTGATAAGTCAAATCCCAATCTTGCAGAATACTTAAAAACGCAAGAATCATTAAAGGATAGGAAAGATTTTCGTAAACCGAAATTTGCTTTGTTCGACCAATCCAAAACAATAATGCAGCCTGACTTACCCAAAGCAAAGTAACCCAGTTGCCATCCAATTGAACAGGAATGGCAATGGTTATAAAAACCAATACCAAACCAGAAATGAAGTAAAATAAGTTTTTATCTGCAAGCTTTTGCTTAAACACCACAACACAGATTACAAAATGTAGAATAGCATTCATCAAGGTATATAAGCCCAGATAATCTTCAGAAGATTCATTCGAGCTTAAAATAGCATAACCCAATGCGTAAAAAATAAATGTATTCAGTATTAAAAAGAAAATATCTAACCCATCGAATTTTACCTTTTCAATCAATTTATAGGCTAGAAATATGAGATAAAACGTGATAAAGAAAACAAATGAAAACGCAATGGCTAACCAGAAATGTTCACTGCTGCTGTAATCAAAGAAATACCAGGTTAAATAAATGATCCAGGTTAAAAAGAAAGATGAATAATAAAGTGATTTCCAATACTTCTTAAAAGCAACGACCAGTATCCCCACATTCACTATAGCGACATAGCTAAATAAAATCTGAACTTTTCCTGAGCCATCACTGAGCAAAAATGGAATGGCATAAGCACCTACCAATCCTAAATGGGCAATGACGGATTTGTTATAAGACAGTGCTGCAAAGGTGGTAAAAACGGTGAAGACGACCATTAAACCAAAGGTGAGCTCGACAGGTATAAGGTCGTAAAAGCTATACGCAGAAAATGTAATAAAATACATCAAGGACATGGCACCACTAACTAAAACTGCAGAGTAGGTTTCGTATTTTTCTTTCAGTTTCATACCAAAACCTAAAAGTCCAATGGAAGATAAATACCCCAATACAATACGGGTTAAAGGGCTCACCAATTCGTTTTCTATGGAATACTTTACGCCAATACCAACACCAATAACTGTTATAATTATTCCTATTTTGCTAATCAAATTCTCTCCGATAAATCGCTCTATATCAGTTTTCTTTTTTGGTGAATCTTGAGAAGAAGCTATTGAAGGTTTGTCTTTGCTTTCGGTGTTAACTTTTATAGGCTCAGAAATTGGTGGCGCAGTGATTTTTTGTTTGGTGCTATAAAGCTCTTCAACTTGTTTGGAAGTCTTATTCTCCTCTTCTTTTAAAGTTGAATCTTTTGTGCGTTCTAAATATTTAAGTGAAAATAACTGGCTTTTTAAGGCCTGAATTTCTTTTGCAAAAGCTTTATGTTGTTCCAAAAGAACATCTATTTTTTGCTGAAGCTCGATAATTTTGTCTTGATTGTTTTCCATAAGGAAGTTTTTATTTAGCCGTTAAAAAGGTTATATACCGAAGCAACAGAGGTCGTTAAACTAATAAACTTCTTCCATAAACAAAAAGAAAAACATCTTTTTATTTCACTTCAACTGTTTTCAAACCTTCATGAGCATGAAAAGTTGGAAAATACATCAATTCAATTTTTGCAGGATTGAGATGATATTTACCTGAAAATCTCGCAATCAATGGAATTTCAAAAGTGTATTGACCTTGATCTAATGCTGAAGAAAATATGCTAACTCTATCTTTAAAATATTCCCTATGGTCTTCCAATCCGTAATTTACAGGTTTAGACACATATTCGAAACCAGCTGGAATTGGGATATTTAGCATGATAAATTCAGCTTTCTTGGTTATGTCTATTTCTACGGTTAGTGTTACTTCTTCCCCATTTTCTGTATCCATAGTTTTCTTTTCTTTAAAAAAAGAATTGACCTCAAAATCATTGGTTTTCTGATGGGGTTCTGTCTCCCAATACGATTGATAAGCAGTAACATAGATTGGAAAATCTCCTGTGTTTTTTATATTAAAACTATTCGATGCATACTGTTTACGATACCCAAACGTTGAAATTATTTCGTCATTAACAGACAACATGGCTTTAGGTGCTTTTGAGCTATTTTTAGTTAAAACATCTGGCAAAATCTCTCCTAAAACTTGAGCAGTCTGATAAGTATTGATAAGTCTGTGATTTGTTTTGGATTCGATTAAATAATTTTGAATGTTTACTAATCGATCATCTTTTGGATTTGAAAATTTGATAAGCTTATAAGCCGAAAGTGTATTTAGAATTGTGTTTTGGTACACCTTAAAAGGGCTTAAAGGTGTTGGTTCTTCGAAATAGATATTTCCAAAAATAGTTTCTTTTTGATAGTCCTTAAGAAAACTGATATCGGGTTGAATATCATAATTTTGCAGTGCTAAACTGTACTTCAATCTCACATCCAATGCCAATGTCGAATCCTGAACAACGCCTTTGATATCGGACATTTGGTCTGGGAAAGGTGTTTCGTTAAGCAAACTTAATGTGAATAAAAGATCTGCTTTTCTTGAATGATTGTCGGCATCTAAGAATTGGTTTTTAATAAAAATAGCGACTTTTTCCTTTTCCAATTGGGATTTGTAACCGTAATCTTCAGCCATTAAAAAAGCTTCAATCACATGTTGGCTTATCCAGTAACTTTCTGTTTTAGAAGACTTCCACCAACCCCAAAGGCTACTTTTCTTTTTGTTTTTAGCAAGTGTTTTTATCAACTTCTTGATGCTTTTTTCTTGAGTAAAATCCCGTTTCAGGATAGAATCTATGTGTTTATTGAGCAATAACATTTTTAGTTTAGAAGCCAACTGCTCGTTACAATCGTACTTATAGTGTATGACGGTGTTCACATCGCGCTCTAACACTTCAATAACATTGGATTCTGCATAAAACTGAACTGGCGATGCTTTCTCAAACTGATGGAAAATAGAATCACCAGGTTGAAGAATTCTAAAGATTCCTTTTTGTAATTCTACGCCTTTCTTAAAAACGGGAATTTCTCGCTTTTCGCCATCAAAGTAATCAGAACCTTGTTGTTGAAGTTTGTAGGTGAGTTGCAAGGTGTCCGTCTTTGCCATAACCGGCAGTGTATCTATAATGGCATTTATGCTTGAGTGTTTTTTTGTAAGAACAAGCTGGTCGTTGACCGAAAATTTGGTTTCAACGCTTAAGGTATCTTTGGTGTAGTTTAATGTTTTGCCAATAGCTTTTAACGCATCTCCTTCAACTAAAAATTTAGGTGTAAAAAGTCGAGCAGAAACAGGCTTATAGGATTTAGTAAAGGATTGGTATTTGGCACTTTGTCTCTTGCCATTCATCGCCAAAACTACATTTTGCCAGCTGGTAATATCATCTGGATAGGTTACAATAAACTGAACTTCGCCATTTTTGTCTGTTCGTAAAGTCGGTTGCCAATAGGCGACGTCGGAAAAGTTGGTTCTTATGGAAGAAGCTACTTCGCTTTGATTCAAAAACTCATTGGAAGTTGGTGGTTTTCCTTCTTGAATGATACCTGCATTTTTTGATTTGGTGTCGATAATAATTACGCCATTAGCACCCTTATTGCCATAGATTGAAGTTGCAGCCGCATCTTTAAGCACTTTCAGACTTTTTATATCGTTTGCACTTATTTTAGCAAATTGATTGGCATTAATCGGTACGCCATCAACTATGTAAAGTGGCTCCGTTTTTTCTTCAATCGAAGTTCTCCCTCTAATAATTACTGTCGAAGGTAATCCTGGATTACCCGAAACCCTACTAATGTTTACACCGGCAAGTTTGCCTTGTAAAGCTTGTTCGATAGAACTCTCTGGAATATGCTCTAAAGCATCATAATTCACCGATGTCGAAATGCCCGCTTTTTCTCGCAAAATCCCAGCATAACTTTTAACCACGACTGCATCTAATTGCTCTATGCTATATTCTAGTGTAATAGTATTGAACGTTTTAACCGGTTGTTCCACTGTCGAAAATCCCACATAAGAATATACGAGTATCGCGTTGGGCTTTGGTACTTTTAAACTAAAGTTGCCATCAAAATCGGTAGTCGTTCCAATACTTTTGCCTTTTACAATAATATTTACGCCGGGAATAGGCAAACCATCCTGATCAATCACATTTCCAGACACAAAAATTCCAGGGCCAAAATACTGGGAACTGTTTTGATAGGTGTTTTTGATATAATTGTTGATGTGAGCTTGATTCGTTTTGGAATACGTCTTGAGGCCATAACTATCTATAATTTCATTTATAGTTTGGCTAAAAAAATCATTCAAATACAACTCGGGTTCTTTAATTTGAACAATATTTAGTCCATTTGGTTTCAAATTGATGTCCTCTTCCACTTGATAGGTCATGTCATCATATAATAAAATCAGCCTGTAATTTTCAGGTTCTAGCTGATGTAACAAACGAAATGAACCAGGATAAACTCGGATGCTGTCCGTTTTTGTATTCGCAATTATGATATTGATTAAGTTTTTGTTTATGTTATCATTTTGATTATCAAGCTGTAATTTTGCAAAATCCTTATCAGTTTGTCTTGGATATTTTATACTAAATTTTTTCTTTCTGTACGCCAAATTTTGTTCTTGCCATGCTTTATGAATATCAGCCAAAGTGGTCACCTGATCGTGTATTGAAGATTGACTGGAGTTTCTATTGAAATATTGAGGAAGAATATGATTCCTATAAGATTTCAGTTTTAAATAATCGTTTCTAAACGTATAGGCATAACCCGATTCGTGATTGCTCGTATAAGTCAAACTATCCGAATTCTTAAAACTAAAACGCTCATAAATTGGCCCAGTCATTAAATTGGAAAGCCTGTATGTTCGATTACGACCATTATTGTCTAAAGAAAAATAACGGTTTCGTGAGGTTATAAAAGCTTGATATCTTCCTTGAGTTTGATTGTAAACCAAAACCCTTGGGTAAAGCTGACTTTTCTCTGTGGCGGTAAGCTGTTGTGACAACTCCTCCACTTTTATCTTTGGATGAGAAACATGTTCACCTACACTAAAAATGGTTTTTCTATTATGTTTAAAATACAAACTGTCTATGGTGTAGGATTTATTATGCGTTCTGAGCTTAATATTTTGATAGCCACTGTCTATCTTAAAACTATACTGTTGGTCATGAGTGTTCCAATCAAAATACACAGGATTGTTGTTGATGTATATGACATGAATCGGCACCTGCAATCCGTCCTCCATCACAAATGGCGCAAACTGAGTTATGGTGTCTTTTGGCTTAACATCTGTAATAAATATGTCTTTTGGATACATGAAATTGTAGTATATTATGCTATCCAAATTGGCTTTATCTTTCCAATGGTTATAGTCCAAATCACCTCTATTTTCGGCAAAGACTTGTTCATTAAAGCTATAATTATTTACGATATGTTTCGATTTTTTATCTTTCCCAATCCATGGAAATCTTGGCAGTTGGTAGTTGAATTTTTTAGTTAGTCCAAATGCCGTGACATCTACATCTTTTACCGGTTCGTTTTTATAATCGGTTACGCGTATGCTTATCGTATCTTTCTTTCCAGGATAGATAAGCAAAGGCTCTTTAACTTGTAGATTAAGTCGATTTTCATTTAAGCTAATAAATTGATTTTTCTTCACTGTTTGTCCACCCCAGATGTAGGCTAAACTCAGCATGTAATTTTTTTTGTTTTTAGCTTCAATGTTTAATTGAATGGTCTTGGAGTTTCCTCTGGCTATTTCGGTATTGACTTTATAAAGCGTGTATAAAATATCGAGTTTCCTAGGATTATTGACATTTACGCTTATGGAATCTTTTGTTCTATTTAAAGTTAAACTTACATTGTCAGGCAAATTTTCTACCGAAACAGTTTTCGAAATACTATCCGTTTCTACGCTGTAATGTAAATGCGAAGGATTTAATTTTAATGTATACGGTAGAGTTATTCCAGTTAAAGTGTCTGTTTTGCCCAAATGATTTATGGTATAAAGATTCGCAGGTTTGGTGATGTATTTTCCATTTTCAAAATACTTGAAGGTTATGGAATCATTTTGTTCTTCAAAAAGTATTTCCTTAGAATCATGGACGTAAGTTATTGGCAGTTCCTGAGTTACAGCTTCATTATCCGATGTTTTGACGACTGTTTGTATCGTATACTGAAAATTTGCTTTAGGAAAAACATCTGGAGGAATAGTGACTTGGGTAATTTCTTTTGGATTTAAGGGTGTTTGATAAGTCCAAATGCTATCTGGAATAAAAAGTTGTTCTTCGAAAAATGTACCATAAGATTTTGGTGAAATTAAAACTTCAGCTCGAGCATCCATTAGAAAAAGTTCATTTTCATCTATTGCTTTAATTGAAAATTGAAGCGAATCTCCTTTGTAATGCGTATTTTCAGTTGAAGATAATTCAACCGAATTGCCCTTTAATGTATAATCTTCAAAATAAAAACGTTCACTTGCGACATATCTCCCTTTTTGGTCTTTTAACTCGATGGTGTAAGACTTATCCAAAGTTAAACCGAATGAATCAACCAAGTGTAAGTTATAGGCATAACCTCCTTTGGCATAAGGTCTTATGGTAGCGATTTTCTTTTCATCTTTATAAGACTTTTTCAACACCAAATCCAATGGTTTTTTAAATGGTTTATAGTTGTGATTCAATACAAAAGCTTTAAACTTAAGAGTGTCGTTTAGGCGATATTTGGGTTTGTTTGTTACGGTATAGTCGTACGTATTTCTGGATTCACAATGATAATTGTCGAACCAACAAGCTACCGATTTATAGAGACGCACTGCAAAATTTTCGATTTTTGCGATACTTCCAGTTAACCAACCATGTTTTATGGACTTATAAGCACTTACTGGAATATCTATGGCAAAATTTATTGGAACCCAAACATATTTGACGGGTGTTGTGTAAAGCGCTTGAACCAGTTTACGTTTAAATTTACTTCCTATTTCACTGCGCAATAACTTGTAATAAACGGTAGATTCGCCTACTTTGACACTTAACAAACCTTGTTTATAGCTTTTCCTTATGCTATAACTTTGAGTGTTTTCGTCAAAAGGAATTTTCTTTTTACCCAGCTTGACATTTGCATTTTTAATCCCGTTCCCATTTACGTCTAATACTCTAATATTAAGGTCAGTATCGTTGTTTAATAGAAAAACTTCAAAATCTTGAACTGAGGTCAGTGCTGTGTTGAGTTTATTATCTTCAATTTTTACTTTCAAATAATACCCAGGTTTTAATACCTTGTTGTAAGGTTGGCCATAATCGAATGAATCGACCAAGGTCTTAAAGTATTCGGGTTTTATTTCTACATTTTTGTTTATGTAGAAGTCTTTAGCATCTTCATAAGACAGTTTATAAATGTATTCTTGCCTTCCATAGGCTTCGCTATGTAGGAGGTTTTGGGCAAACACATCATTGTTCCCGATAACGAGCAACAGACATGAAGTAAGGAATAAGCGAAAAGGCATTAAGATTTGTTTCATGGCATTTGGCGAGTTAAAGTTAGTTTTAAAACTTTGAATTACGAAACAAGACTTAATTTAAAAATCATAGACTTAATTGTTTAGATGTCAAAAAGAAGCCTATTTTTGTATCGTTTTTATACTAAAGTTTTTGATTTTTAGTTATTCAATAGTTTAAAGGATCCGTTTTATTTTGAAATTAGCAATACAAAAATTAAGCCTAATTATTATCATTGTTTGTTCGGTTGTTGCTTGTTCGACGAGTAAGAACAAGTTTCTAAACCGAAATTGGCACGCAATGAACACTTATTACAACATCATTTTTAATGGCAATGAAGCTGTTAGACTTGGAATAAATACTGTCGAAACCGAATATCCAGAGAATTATTGGGACATTCTTCCTGTAGAACGCTTACAGGAAAAACCAAAGCCAAAGGATATTTTTTCTCTTGACAAACAGGAAGAAGCTAAAAATCCAGATTTTAAGAAAGCAGAGGAAAAAGCCACAAAAGCCATACAAAAGCATTCCATGTTCATCGCTGGAAAAGAGTATAACCACCAAGTAGACGAAGCGTTTTTACTTCTGGGAAAAGCTCGTTATTATAGCCACAAATACATTCAAGCCAAAGATGCCTTTGGATACATTCTCAATCATTATCCAACAAGTAGCGAAATAGTTGACGCCAAAATCTGGATAGAAAAAGTAAACATGCGTTTAAAGTATTACGACTTAGCGCTCAATAACTTAGAAAAAATAAAACAAAATTACCCTGATATTTCCAAAGAAAAACAAGTTCATCTAAATAGCATTCTAGCAGAAGCACATATCTTAAACAACAATTATATTGAAGCCATCACGTCTTTAGACGAGGCCATAGCGATTGCAAAGCCAAACGGTAATCAAGGAAGACTGTTATACATCAAAGCTCAACTTTTTGATAAATTAAGCCTTAAGGACAGTGCCTATGTTACCTATCAAAAGGTCATAGATTTGAACAGAAAATCACCTAGAACGTATATGATTCATGCCAAATTGGAGCAGTTGAAAAATGTCCCCATGGACACGTCTTCCTATGCGCACCTCATGTACAACTATCAAGAACTTATCGAGAATCGCGAAAACAGACCTTTTTTAGATTTTATATATTTCGACATTGCAGAATATCATAACGCCTTAGATTCCATACCCTATGCGATCGAAAATTACAACAAATCCTTGTCAAAAAAACCCAAAGACAGATTTTTGTATTCACGAAATTATTTGAGATTGGCACAGATTTATTTTGATAAAAACAAGTACAAAACTGCTGGCGAATATTATGATAGTACGTTAACCTATATAGACAAAGAAAAAAGAGAATACAGACTCATCGCGAAAAAAAGAGAAAATCTCGAAGATGTTATTAAATATGAAGCAATTGCTCAAGAAAAAGATAGCATTCTCAATCTTATAAAAATGAGCAAAGAAGAACAGATTGCTTTTTTTGAAGATTATATAGAAAGTCTGAAAGAAGAAGCCCAAAGTGTTTTTGCAAAAGGCCAGCTTGCTTCACAAAATGCTTCTGGGGGTTCTGGAAACATGAGAAATACAAATTTTGGAACTCAGGACAAACTAGGAGGAAATAACGCTAGCAGCTTTAGTCGAGGTAGTATAAATAGAAATACGTCAAGCATTTATTACTTTTACGATAGCAATCAAGCGCAGAAAGGACTGCTCAGTTTTAAACAAACTTGGGGAAATATTCAACTCGCAGACAACTGGAAATATGGCGGTTCCAAACTTGGTGCAGACGACCAAGACGGCGAAGAAGAAGAAAAAGATCCATTTGCCAACGACCCTAGATATCAAGCTGATACTTACATTGCTCAACTTCCAACCGACAAAAACATTATCGATACTCTTTGGGTAGACAGAAATTTTGCTTATTACCAATTAGGTGTGATTTATAAGGAAAAATTCAAAGAATACGATTTAGCCAAAACTAAATTCGAAAATCTACTTGACAGCAATCCGGAAGAGCGTTTAATATTGCCTAGTATTTACAATTTATATTTAATTGCCGAAGAACAAGCACTACAATTCGAGCAAGAAAAATGGAAAAATAAAATTCTTAATGAATATCCTGAAAGTGACTATGCCCTATTACTGTTAAATCCTGAAAAGCTGAAAGAAAGCGAAAATAATCCTTTAAATATCTACAAGCGTCTTTACAAAGCCTATGAAAACCAGCAGTACGATATGGTCATAACCCAAGCTGACCAGAACGCAAAACGGCTTATAGGAAGACCAATTACTCCAAAACTTGAACTTTTAAAGGCGTATGCCATTGCAAAAGTGGATGGCATTGCCGCTTACAAGGAAGCTCTCAACTATGTAGCCTTAACTTATCCACAATCAGACGAAGGTAAATTTGCTCAAAAAAAATACAATGAGTTGAGAAGCATTAGACCGCAGAATTTTGTTCCAGATACCGATGATAGCACATTTAAATTGGTCTACTATTTTGATAACCAAAAAGAGCAAGAAGAGTTTGACAAACTGCTAAAAGAAGCCTTTGAAGAATTAAAACTAAACTATAAAGTTACCAACGAAGTCTATACATCTACAAGGCGTTTTGCTGTAATTGATGGTCTTAAAAGCTTGCTTGGCGCAAAAGGCCTAGCAGAAATATTTATTAAAGAAGATTATTTATCTCAAAATTTTAATTATTTTGCGATATCTGGAAAGAATTATGACGTGGTTCAGATATACAAAAATTTAGATGAGTACCTTAATCAATTAAACAAATAACATGTTTTCTGCCAAAAATGAAATAAAGCAAGACTTTTCTAATGAACAAAACAAAATTGCACGAGGCACTAAAATTATCGGTAATATTCTATCTGAAGGCGCCATAAGAATTGACGGAGAATTTGAAGGGCAAATCGAAGCCAAAGGCAAGGTAGTTATTGGTAAAACAGGATTCGTAAAAGGTGATATCTATTGCGACTCGGCAGATATCGAAGGCAAAACTCTTGGCAATTTAAATGTCAGGTCTGTCTTAAGCCTAAAAGGAACTGCAACCATTAGCGGTGATGTTATTACCGAAAGGCTCGTTGTAGAGACTGGAGCTCAATTTAACGCCACTTGCAAAATGGGTGCTCCAGATGTAAAGAGTTTGATAGATGGTTCAAAAGAAAAATTTAAAGAAGTCAAAAAAGCCTTTAAAGTCCAATAAATTTATTCGATTTACTTCTACTGGTTTACAAATGGGTGTCACTATTTGGCTAGGAAATGAAATAGGCAAATGGTTAGACCTTAAGTACAACAAAGATTTTTACGAATCTTTAATTACACTAGCTTCTATCTTTATATCCATCTATTTTGTGATTAGCCAAGTCCTAACATTGTCCAAAGATGATTAAGCACATCATATTAATTATCTTATACTATGCTTGTTTAAACGGCTTAGTTCATGGCATTCAAGTTATCGCTTTAGATCAACAAAATTATTGCCGATACTCTATTTTTAATACCAATCTATTTTTTTCAATTTCGTCTGCCATAATTTGTATGGCCATTCTAGCTTTTTCACTATCAAAAAAATTAAACTCACAATTGGGTTTTATCTATCTGCCAAGTCTTTTTATCAAAGGCATTCTGTTTTTTGTTATTTTCAACGAGTCGATATTTGCGCTAGAAAACCTAAGCATTGAGGAACGCATAAATCTATTAATTCCTCTCTTTACATTTCTTGCTCTCGAAGTTTATTTTGTAGCCAAATTTATCAATCACAAGGCATAATAAATATTAAATTGAAAAACGCCTTGTTTTAAGGATAAAAAGATTACTTTTGCACCGAATTTTAGACAGAAATTTTTTGATTTTGTTAACAATGAAAATATTTCAACATAATTTAAAAACTCTTGCATTACTTTTATTAGTATTCGTACCCATTACAACATATGCAAGCAGTTCTGGCGAAGGCCAAGTTGATACAAAAGAGAAAGTTGATGGGTATATACTACATCATATCCAAGATTCTCATGATTTTCATTTGTTTTCTTACACCAATGACGCTGGAGAAAGAAAACACATTGGCTTTCCTCTACCTGTCATCCTTTGGTCATCGGAAGGTCTCGTAAGTTTTATGTCCTCTGAGTTTCATCATAATGACGATGGCAATGTTTTAGTTGAAAGCAACGGATTGAAATTTGCAAAAATCCATGGAAAGATTTTTGAATTGAATTCTGGAGAAGAAAAAGTCGCTTTCGACGATGAGAAACATGCTACAAATGCTCATAAAGTCTTAGACTTCTCTATCACAAAAAGTGTTTTCGGAATTCTCTTTGTTGGATTACTTATGTTATTCTGGTTTTCTAGACTGGCAAAACAGTATAAAAAGCAACAAATACCTACTGGATTCAGCAGAATTTTAGAGCCATTAGTTATTTATGTAAGAGACGAAATCGCAAGACCAAACATTGGCGAAAAACATTACAGAAGATTTACTGGTTACCTACTTACCGTATTTTTCTTTATTTGGATATTAAATTTAATTGGTTTAACTCCATTTGGCTTTAATGTTACTGGACAAATTGCCGTGACTACATGTTTGGCAATTTTCACACTTATCATCTACACGTTTAGTGGTAATAAACATTATTGGAAACACATGCTATGGATGGATGGTATTCCAGTTTTTGTTAAACCTGTTTTAGCAATTATAGAATTTGCTGGAGCATTTTTAATCAAACCTTTTTCATTATTAATACGTTTGTATGCAAACATTACAGCTGGTCACATCGTTGTAATGAGTTTGATTGCTATCATGTTTGTACTTAAAAATGAAATCGGTGTTGTAGGCGCTACAGGATTATCTTTAGTATTATCGATATTAATCACATTAATTGAGGTTTTGGTTGCTTTTTTACAAGCATATATCTTTACAATGCTTTCTGCATTGTTTATAGGTATGGCCGTAGAGGAACACGAACATCATTAATAAAAATTTGTTTAATTATAAAAATCAATTATTATGTACAATTTAATTGGAGCAGGATTAGTTGTAATTGGAGCAGGTATTGGACTTGGCCAAATCGGTGGAAAATCAGTTGAGGGTATTGCTCGTCAACCAGAAGCATCGGGTAAAATCCAAACTGCAATGATTATCGTTGCTGCACTTTTAGAAGGATTAGCCTTCGGTGCGTTAATCTTAGGAAAAGGTTAATTAAAAATGACTCAAAGATTCTGTAACGGTTGGTTACAGAATCTTTTGATTTAATCAGATTTTTTTAAAAAATAAATTATGCAAGACTTATTAAACGACTTTTCTCCAGGCCTATTTATAATTCAGACTTTACTCTTATTAGTATTGATTTTGCTAATGGTAAAATTCGCTTGGAAACCAATTTTAAGCTCTCTTAACGAAAGAGAAGAAGGAATAAAAGATGCTCTTGATGCAGCAGATAAAGCAAAAAGAGATATGGAAAACCTTCAAGCGGACAATGAGCGCATGAAGCAAGAAGCAAGACTAGAAAGAGATGCTATGCTTAAGGAAGCGCAGGCTATGAAGAAAAAGATTATTGCCGAAGCGAGCGAAGAAGCTGAGAAAAAAGCTGAGGAAATTATCACAAAAGCTCAAACTGCTATACAAAACGAAAAGAAAGTTGCTATTAATGAACTTAGACTTCAAGTTGCTAAATATTCAATTGAAATTGCTGAAAAAGTTTTAGAGCACGAATTAAGTGATAAGAAAAAGCAAATGAAGCTCGTAGATACTTTGGTAGAAGACGTAAAGCTAAACTAAAACTGAACAATGGGAAAACGTGCTGCAAACAGATATGCAAAAGCCCTTATTAATCTTGGGATTGAAACTAAATCCCTAGACAAGTTAGTAATAGATATAAATGACATATCTTCAAGTATCCAAAACAGCTCAGATTTAAGAGCAATATTAAAAAGTCCTGTTGTAAGAAGTGAGGACAAACTTAGTATCCTGAATACTGTTTTTAAAAGATCGGACAAAGTATTGCTTAACTTGTTTGAAGCTTTATCATATCACAACCGATATGATCATCTAAAATTAATTTGCGATGCATTTGTTCACCTCTATAATAAAGTAAATAACATTCAAGAGGCGCACATTAAGTCAGCTGTAGAGTTGGATGAAAAATCTTTAAAAGCTTTCAAGAAAAAGATAAAAGACATTACAGGAGACGATGCAAAAATTACAACTTCTGTAGAAAAAGACCTTTTAGGAGGTTTTATTCTAAATATAAATAACTTACAATACGATGCCAGTATATCTGGCAAATTAAATAAGTTGAAACAAAACTTACATAAAAGATAATATTATTTTTTAACGCATAATAATTATGGCAGAGATAAAACCAGCAGAGATTTCAGCAATCATAAAAAAACAAATCTCAGGATTTGAGTCTAAGGCATCTTTAGATGAAATAGGAACTGTATTAAATGTAGGTGATGGTATCGCAAACGTGTACGGCCTAAGTAATGCTGAATATGGAGAACTTGTAGAATTTGAAAGCGGACTTAGTGGAATGGTTCTTAACCTTGCTGAGGATAACGTTGGTGTTGTACTATTTGGTAAATCTACTGGTATCCATGAAGGTGAAACGGTAAAAAGAACCAACAAAATTGCTTCAATCAGCGTTGGTGATGGTTTTTCTGGTAGAGTTGTAAATACTTTAGGACAGCCAATCGATGGTAGAGGTCCAATAGAAGGTAAAACTTTCAACATGCCAATCGAAAGAAAAGCACCTGGTGTAATTTTTAGACAGCCTGTCTCTGAGCCACTTCAAACAGGTATAAAATCTATCGATGCCATGGTACCTGTTGGACGAGGACAAAGAGAACTTGTAATCGGCGATAGACAAACGGGAAAAACCGCTGTATGTATCGATACTATTCTTAACCAAAAAGAATTTTATGATGCTGGTGAGCCTGTCTATTGTATTTATGTAGCTATTGGTCAAAAAGCATCTACTGTTGCAGGGATTGCAAATCTATTAGAAGAAAGAGGAGCCTTGGCTTATACAACAATTGTTGCGGCAAACGCATCAGACCCATCTCCAATGCAAGTATATGCACCATTAGCAGGTGCTGCAATTGGCGAATATTTTAGAGATACGGGTCGTCCAGCTTTAATCATTTACGATGATTTATCAAAACAAGCAGTTGCTTACCGTGAGGTTTCCTTATTATTAAGACGTCCACCAGGTCGTGAAGCTTATCCTGGAGACGTATTCTACTTGCACTCTAGATTACTAGAGCGTGCGGCAAAAATTATCGATGATGATACGATTGCATCACAAATGAACGATTTACCGGAATCATTGAGACCAATGGTAAAAGGTGGTGGTTCGTTAACTGCGCTACCAATTATAGAAACACAAGCGGGAGACGTTTCTGCTTATATTCCAACAAACGTAATTTCGATTACAGATGGACAAATATTCTTAACCTCAGATTTATTTAACTCTGGTGTTCGCCCAGCGATTGATGTGGGTATTTCTGTGTCTCGTGTAGGTGGTTCTGCTCAGATCAAATCTATGAAAAAGGTGGCAGGTACACTTAAGCTAGATCAAGCACAATACCGTGAACTTGAAGCATTTGCTAAGTTTGGTTCCGACCTTGATGCTGCTACAATGAGAACAATAAGCAAAGGTAAAAGAAACGTAGAATTGCTTAAACAGGCAGAATCAGATCCTTATAAAGTAGAAGACCAAATAGCAGTTGTTTACGCTGGAACAAAAAATCTTTTGAGAAACGTTCCTGTTGATAAAGTAAAGGAATTTGAAAAAGATTACTTGACCTATTTAAATGCAAAACACAGAGATGCTATGGACACGCTAAAATCTGGAAAACTAACAGACGAAGCGTTAAAAGCTCTTGAAGATGCAGCAAAAGAGGTTGCTTCAAAATATTAATAATTAGAATAAGCTTATGGCTAATCTTAAAGAACTTAGAAGTCGAATTAGCTCTGTTAGTTCAACCATGCAGATCACCAGTGCCATGAAAATGGTATCGGCTTCAAAATTGAGTAGAGCACAAGATGCCATCGTGGCAATGAGACCATATTCTCAAAAATTAACCGAACTTATTCAAGGATTGAGTGCTACAGTCGAAGACGATATGGGATCGGCTTTAACAGAGCAAAGAGAGGTTAAAAAAGTCTTGATTGTTGCCATATCATCAAATCGTGGACTTGCCGGAGCTTTCAACTCCAATGTTATTAAAAAAGTTAAAGAACTTATTCAAAACGATTTTAAAAATCAAGAGGTTGAAATTTTAACTATTGGCAAGAAAGCGAATGACATCCTAAAAAAGACTGAAAAAATATACTTGCATAACCAAGAGATATATGACGATTTAAGTTTTAATAATTCAGTTGAATTATCAACAAAAATCATGTCTGCTTTCGAAAGCAAGTCTTTTGATAAAGTTGTTGTGGTATACAATCAGTTTAAGAATGCTGCTACCCAGTATGTTGTTGCCGAAGATTACTTGCCATTGGTTTCAAATGCCGATGAATCAAGTACATCACAACAATTGGACTACATATTCGAACCTGAAAAAACTGAAATTCTAAGTGAATTGATGCCTAAAGCATTGAATATTCAATTGTTTAAAGCATTGAGGGATTCGTTTGCATCGGAACATGGCGCGAGAATGACTGCAATGCACAAAGCCACCGAAAATGCAACTGAGCTTAGAGATGGCCTAAAATTAACTTATAACAAGGCAAGACAAGCAGCCATTACAAACGAGATACTCGAAATCGTTGCTGGAGCTGAGGCTTTAAACGGATAAGATTAGATGTTCAAAATATAAAAAAAGCTGTTTCAAAATCGAAACAGCTTTTTTGTTAGAATCGCATAAGGATTTAGTTGAAATTCACTTCGTCCAATGCTACCATAGAACTATAAATCGTGTCCGAAACATCGGTCACAGTGAAAATTATATAAGCAGGAGAACCTACTTGAGCGAAGTTTAAAGTTTGGTTTAACCAACCTGTTTCTCCGGCATAACTATCACCATCGTCAGGAAAATTAGGAAAACCTAAACATTCTGTATTATTATTTCCGACCAAATTTACGGTATTCACAACTTCGACATATGCCCCATTTGGACCAACAACTGTCGCTACAAAACTGTCATCAAATTGAGAACCGACGTACTCCTGAAATTCTGCGCTTAAGAAATTATAATTAAAGGATACAGAAGAAATATTGGAAGAAATTGGACCAAGAATAGCTAAACTTGATGCACCACCAACTGCGGCATCCGAGGAAACTAACGCATTTCCAGAACTAATAAGGGCGTAATTATTCCCATCTGTTGCTTGTAAACAGCCAATTGGAGCGGTAGCAACCTCACCATCTCCTACAAAGACAATTCCATCAGAAACATTTTCAAAACTTGAATTGTTATCAAAAGAGTTAGAATTAAAACTAGAAACGCTAAATGTGAGGACAAAATCAGTCTCTAAACCATTCCCACCATCGTCTTGAATGTCTGACTTTAATTCGACTATCACTTCAGAATTTGCGCTGTATGCATCATAAGGTGTAAAGGTTAATACAGCAAATCCATTGGCAGCCTCGCCAATAGAAATATTTCCACCAACAACATTACCATTATTTGTCACTGTAAAATTATCGTCTATCGATTCCAGAAATACTTTATCATTGAAAAATATAATTACAGGCATATTTTTAGGATAAGCTTCCGTTGAATTTAGGGAAGGTATTGGCTGAGCCACTCCCAAACTTTCAGTATCTCCTGTATCATTTTGAGTGGTAACTGCACCATTCGCAAAATTTTGGATCGTGTAGGTTAACTGTGGTGTTGGATCCTCATCTTTATTATCTTCGGTACAAGCGAAAAACAACACAAAGGATAAGGTTAAAATACTTACTACATGTAGCTTTTTCATGATTTTAAATTTAAATTAATAACAAATGAATCCTACAAAATTAAGAAATCACAAAATATTCCAATAACGTATTGTTAACTTTTGTTTATGTATAAAAATGTGATATAAATATAATTTTTACCGTCCCATAACACACTGCTTATCTGTTATTTAAACACATTATCTATTAAGAATATTAAATAATAGACGACCTTACATATTAAATAAGCTAAATATACTTTTGATTTATTCAACTAAAAAATAAACCAAAACTGATATATGTCAGTTTTTGAAAAATGACTTAAGCCACTAGAGGTTGTGAACTACTAGAAGTCCTAAAAGTACGATGCCAAGTATCAAAATAGGTCTTAACTGTTTTAAAGTTTTACTACTGAGAGTTGCAAAATGTTACGTACAAAAACTATATATTATTTCAAAGGTTTTGTTGACTTCTCTTTGAAACCCCACCAAACCACCATTGTAAAACCAAAAATCACAACGCCGTAAATTGAAGATACCATAGACACCTTAAATCCTTCAGCAAAAAGAGTACTAGTGCTTTCAACTTCTCCCATTTTTACGGCACGGAAAGCTGAGAACAACCCAATTAATTGACCCAACAAGCCTATCACTAAGGCTAATAGGCCTAAGGACTTGATGAGTTCTATTCCTTTGAATCTTTTATCTAAACGACCTGCTCGAGTGTAAAATATGCTAAAAAGTACGAAAGCCGAAGCACTCAGAATAACGACCAGTATAAGTGAAAGTATACTCATAAAAATTGGTCCGCCTTTGTAAAATAAATCCATCATAATTTCATTCTCGGGGTTCTGGTACTATATTTTCTGAACATAAAAGTAAATCAAATATTTTTAAAGCTAAATTTGTTGTCCTAAGATGAAAAAGAAATACCTGTTATATAACGCATACTGGATATCAATTTTAATTGTACTCACGCTTATTTTCGGATTCAGTTGGAAAAGTTACAGGTTGGCCTTTAATTTTTCATTGTTATTGCTGCCCGTTGTCATCCTAACGACCTACGTATTCACCTCTTATTTAGTGCCTAAATATCTACTCAAAGGCCATTATGAGAAATTCGCACTTTACTTTTTTTACTTGTTGATTGTCTCATTATACCTGGAAATGTTGGTGTCAGTATTTTCGTTTGTTGTTATCGCAGAAGCAAATCAAAGTTTAGTTGATTTAGAAGGGATTTCGATTTTTACACTAGGCATTACACTTTATCTGATTGTTTTTGCAACTAGTTTTATCAAGTTGTTCATAGCCTTTAAAAAGCGGGAACAACTTGTGGAAAACCTTCAAACTGCAAAAG
>JAUIFC010000062.1 GCA_030429455.1 Bacteroidia bacterium
TGGTCAATTATTTAATATGACATTAGTCAGTTGAAGATTAGGTTTGAGTTGGGTTTTGGGTTTAGAATACATTAAACTGAGCTTTTAAGCTCCTTTTTTAGCGGATAAATGCTTACGTTAACAAAGCCTAGTTCTACACACTTAAGCCATCGAATTAAAAAAGAAAAGCGGTTAAGGGTTTAGTCCCTATATTTGCCAACAAGGGATTATAAATTATGGATGACAAACAGTTTATTTCGGGCATATACAACTATTGCGACCGTTGGTGCCAAAAGTGCGATTTTTCTGACCGATGCGAAATTTATTTTGAAGAGCGGAAACACTACAATGCACTGGAAAATAAAGATGACTTTTTGGCTATTGTATCCCAAAACTTAAATAAAGTCAAAGAAATGCTTATCCAAATGGCTCAAGAACGAGGCATAGATCTAGACGACCTTGATGACGAAGCCTATGTGAAACATCAACAAAAAAATAAAGAGGCCAGAACACATGATTTGTCACAAAACGCAATGGATTATGCAAATCAAACTCAAAATTGGTTTCAAGAAAACGATCATCTTGAGGTTTACAAGCAAGGCTTTGAAAACAGCATAGAATTAGGCATAGACTTGGATGAAAGCGATAGAGCCTTAAGGCTTATGGATGAAGCTTCAAACATTATTAAATGGTACCTTTACCAAATTCATATCAAATTGTCTTCTGCCATTCGCAACTATCCTCACGACCCACAATTTGAAGACGAGGTTCAAAACATGCATCATTCTTCTGCAAAAATTGCAATGATTGGAATAGAAAGTTCTATGAAAGCTTGGCATACGCTTTTAGAATTGCTAGGGGATGAGGAGGATTTTATTTTGCATATCATCATACAGTTACAACACCTGAAAACCAGAATCCACAAGAAATTTCCTCTGCTTAAGACTTATAAACGGCCTTTTTTTGAGGATTAAATCTATTAAAATTGATACAGAACAAGCTAAGTCAGATTAAAGCAGATTGGCAAGATTTTTTTGCTTTTTTAAGAGTACCTGATGAAAATCCAGATACAGAGCAAAATGCGACATACAGAATAAGTAAGTTGCTGTCTATTTTTATACTAAATCTAATTGTAGTTTCACTGCTCATAGTCCTAATTTCTGTTGTTGAAGGTTCAGGTCTTATAACTACAGAAAATCATAAAGCCCTTGATTTGTTAACCTCTAATCCGGCTTTTGCGTTGTTTGCAACAGTCATTATTGCGCCTTTGTTTGAAGAGCTTATTTTTAGAACTTATCTTGTTAAAAAATATAGTCCTATACGCTTGATTGCCTTTACAGCAGGCCTTACAGGAAAACAAAACCAAACAAAAACCACTAGAGTTTTGGAACACTATTGGCAGAAGAATTACAAGTTTATCATTTATTTTTCGGCCGTTGTCTTCGGTTACGTTCATATATTTAACTACGAAGTAACGGAGAATGTATTGTGGTTTTCTTTACTTCTCGTTTCGCCCCAGATTTTTATTGGCCTTTGCCTGGCTTATTTTAGGATTAGGTTTGGCTTGGTTTGGGCAATGGGCTATCATGCGTTTTATAATTTGATTTTAATAGGACCTGTGCTTTTCTTTGTTTAGAACAAAAAATCCGCTACAAATGCAGCGGATTTTATCATTTTATTTAAAATGGCTTGAGTTCGATATGAAAAATGGACTTCAGCTAATGACTTTTAGCAATACCCGCCTTGGTCCAAGTTATTTAGCTAATACCTTTACCGAACTAAATTAAACATAAGACTGTGAAGAAACGCTATTCTAACTATCCTCTAAAGGTTCTTTTTGTTGGCGAGTCAGGAATTAATAGCTTTTTATCAAGGTCTTTTAAATACTTCTCCAACCACATTGGACTGTTCTTTTCCATTTTTGTCGATATAAACTAACCAGACATTATCTGTGCATTTACGGTTGATGTCCGAATTACCATCGCAAGATTGTGTAGATCCTTTGATGACATATCCTGTTTCTGTTACTTCGGCGATGTATCCATAATCGTTGTAAAAGGAGCCATACGTGTTTTGCCATTTCTTTTTACCGTTTTTATCTGTTTTTATAACAAATACATCGTAGTTGCCTTTGCCAAAAGAACTTGTAGATCCAATCAATACATACCCGTCTTCTGTAGCAATGATGGAACTGGCTTTGTCCCAACTTTTTCCGCCAAATTGTTTAGACCAAATTTCATTTCCGTTTGGTAAATTTTTAGTTAGCAATATATTGGAACGATCACCGCCTTGAGATGGAATGGTAGTGACTTGTATTGTGCCATTTTCTGTCGGAATTTTCGGTTGAAATTTAAGATTAGTTTTCTTTGAAAATCGATTATTTAATGCTCTACCTAATGACACAATGAGATCGGTTGGTCTGTCGAAGGCGTCTCTTTCTGCTTTAAATTTAAAGTTTCGAGAGATAAGTTCATTTCTGTTTAAGGCTTCGACAATTCTTTCATTAGGTTTTGTTGAAAATTTGATTTTTAGGGTATTGTCTTCAGTTAACCTGATAACAAAACTCATCTCCAATTCAGAGCTGAAATATTCTCCTTCATAAGCTTTTAAATCTTTCAAGGTTGCCGGTGCCTCGTGTATTCTTTTATAACTACTTGTGCTGCCATCGGTGTTGAATACAATCATTTCTTCGTCGTAAAACAAAATTTTCTGGTCAGAATTGTAATAGGGGTAAAACGAATAATCGTTTTCTTTTATTAATTCTATGCTTGTACTGCCTCTTTTAAAATAAGTTTTGCCTTCTTCGTTTTCAATACGGATGAGTTCGTTTTTCGAAGACCTGTATTGCCCAATAACCTGAGGGGTTGTATTGGTGATGGTTTCAAAGTATCGATTGTAGTAAGAAATGTTTTCTTCTATTGGAGGCAGAAGGACATTAGCCACTTTGTCTGCAATGTCATCGCTTCCGATATTTCCATTATTACTCATTACAAAAACAGTGAGTTTCTCATCTGTAAATCGTACTGTTTGGGAATTATAGCCATTTGTACCACCATCGTGATGTACAGCTTTTCTAGGACCATTGAACCAATTGAATAATCGTAACCCAAAACCATAAGTTTTAATTTCACTGTTCGGAATAGGAAGTTGACTTTTAATCAATAATTCATTCTTAGTGTTCTTCGCATTTTGAAGGGCTTGTTCATAAATTAATTGATCTTTAAGTGTGGTGTACAAAAACCCAGCCCCTGCGGTTTTAGTTACAGTTGGGCTTTGGTACCATTCGCCACTTCCCCAATCAGAATAAGGTTCCGCTCGATTTGGGATTACCGCCATGTATTTTTTTGGAAAAAATGTATGCTTCATGCCTAATTCTTCAAAAAACAATTTAGCATAATCGTTAAAGTTTGTTTTTGTTACTATTTCTATGATCTCTGCTAAAAGGTTATAACCAGAATTGCTATAGGAATACTGTGATCCAGGGGCAAAGGCTAGTTCATTCTGTTTTTCCATTAATTCCAGAATGTCTTTATTATCAAGACCAACTTTTGTCCACCAAGCTTCATTTTGCATGTCCATCAATCCAATGTATTCTCTAATTCCACTCGTATGATTAATAAGATGTCTTATTTTAATCTCCTCTTTTACATTGGGGTACAATTGAGGAAGGTAGGTTCTGATATCGTCTTCAAGGGATAGTTTGTTTTCAAAATCTAATTGCAATAGCATTAATGCCGTAAATTGTTTTGCCGTAGAGGCAATGTTGGACCTTGTATTTTCATCCATTTTCACCATATGTGACAAGTTTGCCATGCCGTAATATTTTTCATAAATAATTACTCCATTTTGAACAATGCCTACCATTAGACCTGGGTCATTTTCGTCAATTTCAGATTCGATGATGGAATCTATGGCCTTAAAGTTATCCGTTTGGCAAAACGAAAAATGAGTGATGAGCAACGTGATAATAATAATAGCTAGCTTCATGATCTATGTTTTAGTTTGAAGCAAATAACTAGACTTAATCCCTTGCCATCGCTTCAAATCCTGATTTGAGACTTCATTTTAAGCCGTAAATAGTTAAATTATTCTAAACCTTTCTTATCTACAAATTCTTTAGGAGACAAAGACGTGCTTTTTTTGAATGCTCTATTAAATGTAGCTTTGCTGTTAAATCCACAATCCAATGCAATTCCTAGTAAAGTTATCGTTTTGTGTTCTCTTGCAATCAACTTTTCTTTTACCGCTTCAATACGATGTGCGTTTACGTAGTCATTAAAGTTCTGATTAAATCCGTTATTTATGGTTGAAGATACCATTTTTGTCGTAATGTCTAATTGCTGAGCAACCTCAAACAAAGTCAGCTTAGGATTTTGATAGAGGTGTTCATTTTTCATAAGAGATTCAATTTTAACTTTCCAATACTCTATGTCTTTTTCTTCTGTTTTAGTGGGTCTAGCTTTTTTTGAAAGATTAATTTCATGAAAAACATCTACGGGTTTAGAGTCCAAATTTTCAATTGCCGACAGTTGAATAACATTGGCATAACCATTTATAGCAATGTAAAAGGAAATTATAGAAAACGCGATATAATGCCAAAACTGACTTCCAAATTGACCCCATTCCGGATTGGTCATAAAAAATACTACTCTGATGATTAAAATGCCTAAAAAAGCAATCATGAAATTTTGTATCCATTTAAATAAAATGCTTTCAGCAAAACTTACTGTATCGAAAATGAGTTTTTTATAATTAGAATAGTGTTTTAAACTCAATAATAAGTAAAATGCCATAGAAATGACACCAGTAATTTGATACCAATTTGATAAATCTTTATCTCTGCCGTCTGCATAAAAATAGAATTCATCTAAAATTAATTTATCAGTTATAAATACAATAATTGAATACAGCAAGTACAACGTGGAGGGTATAAAATGAAGGAATTCCTTTGTGTTAAGTTGAAAAGATGCATTCAATAAAGACTTGGTATAGAAATAGACAATTGGTCCGATTAATAACACCTGCATAAAAGGGATAAAAAACAAAATTTCCCTAGTTGTGTCATTGCCATACCACCCTGAATAGCCTAACATAAAAGGGGTGATGTACATGGCAAAAAGAAACAGCAATAAGCTGAGCCATTTGCTAGCCGAATGCTTGTGTTGAATCCCTTTTTTTAGTAAAATGAGTGAAAACACAATCCCATTAAAAAAGAAAATAAGTAGCGTAGAATTTTTTTCTAAAAAGTTGAAAGGAAAATCCATAGTTTAAAAGTAAGCATATAAATAATACAATGCCTAGTTTGAGTATAAATTTGCTTCATTAAATCTACGGCTTTAGTGGGGTGCATTTTTTCTGGAAAACATAAAAAAATAGTCCTAGATATATAAATTATCTAGGACTATCAAACTTATTTGAAAGCGTTATGAATAATTACAAAGTTCTTAAAAGAGATAAATATATTTTATCCATTTGCTTCTTTGAAGTTTACCCTTGGTTTTCGCTCAGGACGGTCTACTTGACTTCTTCGAAGTCTACGTCTTCGACATCGTCTTTTGCACCGGAATCTTTTGGTCCGTTTTCAGCGCCATTTGCTCCTGCGTCACCGCCAGGTTGTTGAGCTTCTGCTTGTGCTTTATACATCTCTTCGGAAACTGTTTTCCAAGCTTCGTTCAGTTTTTCCATCGCTGGAGTGACTTGATCTAAATCTTGACTGGCGTGAGCAGCCTTTAGTTCAGTTAAAGCATCTTCAATTGGCTTTTTCTTATCTTCAGGTATTTTATCGCCATACTCTTTCATCTGGTCTTCAGTTTGAAAGATTAAAGCATCAGCCTGATTTAGCGCATCTACTTTTTCTTTCGCTTTTTTATCGGCTTCGGCATTTGCTTCTGCTTCTTGCTTCATTTTTTCAATCTCTTGTTCAGTTAATCCAGAAGAGGCTTCAATTCTGATGTCTTGTTTCTTACCTGTTGCTTTATCTTCGGCACTTACGTTTATAATTCCGTTTGCGTCGATATCGAAAGTTACTTCGATTTGAGGTGTTCCTCTTCTCGCTGGTGGAATACCATCTAAGTGGAAACGGCCAATCGTTTTGTTGTCTTTAGCCATGGGTCTTTCTCCTTGAAGAACATGGATTTCTACACTAGGTTGATTATCGGCAGCAGTAGAAAAAACTTGAGACTTCTTCGTTGGAATTGTAGTGTTGGATTCGATTAATCTTGTGTTTACGCCACCCATAGTTTCGATACCTAGAGATAAAGGTGTAACATCAAGTAATAAGACATCTTTTACATCGCCAGTAAGAACACCACCTTGAATAGCAGCTCCTACAGCAACCACTTCGTCTGGATTAACACCTTTACTTGGTTTTTTGCCAAAGAATTTTTCAACCGCTTCTTGAACTGCAGGAATTCTTGTAGAACCACCAACAAGGATAATTTCGTCTATTTCGCTTTTGCTTAAATCTGCTGCTTTTAGGGCTTTTTCACAAGGAACGATTGTTCTTCTTACGATGTCTGAAATTAATTGCTCAAATTTTGCTCTAGACAAAGGTCTTACCAAGTGTTTTGGTCCTGTTGCAGTAGCAGTAACATATGGCAAGTTGATTTCAGTACTTGTTGAAGATGATAATTCGATTTTTGCTTTTTCTGCGGCTTCTTTTAGTCTTTGAAGTGCCATAGCATCTTTACGAAGGTCGATGCTTTCGTCGTTCATAAATTCTGTAGCCAGCCAATCTATTATCACTTGATCGACATCGTCACCACCTAAGTGTGTGTCTCCATCTGTAGACAATACTTCGAAAACGCCATCACCTAATTCTAAGATAGATACGTCGTGTGTTCCACCACCAAAGTCGAATACAACTATTTTTTGGTCTTTATTTTTCTTATCTAAACCGTAAGCTAAAGACGCCGCAGTTGGTTCGTTGATGATACGTCTTACTTTAAGACCAGCAATTTCTCCAGCCTCTTTTGTTGCTTGACGTTGAGAATCGTTGAAGTACGCAGGAACAGTAATTACTGCTTCGCTAACATCTTGCCCTAAATAATCCTCGGCTGTTTTCTTCATTTTTTGAAGAATCATAGCTGACAACTCTTGAGGAGAATATAATCTTCCATCGATATCAACACGTGGAGTGTCGTTATCTCCTTTTTTAACCGAATATGCTACACGATTTACTTCCAAAGAAGATTCTGAAAATTTATTTCCCATAAATCTTTTTACAGAAGCAATTGTTTTTTCTGGGTTGGTTACGGCCTGACGTTTTGCAGGATCGCCAACTTTTATCTCGCCACCATCTACAAAAGCGATTACTGATGGTGTTGTTCTTTTTCCTTCAGAATTTGGGATAACTACAGGCTCATTACCTTCCATAACAGAAACACAAGAGTTTGTAGTCCCTAAGTCTATACCTATTATTTTACTCATGATTAATTATTGTTTAATGTGTTTAATTTCTGTTTCTTAGTCGGAAATTAGTTTTCAATCTTTATGCCATGTGATAGTGAGTGACAGGATGTCAGATGGCGAGTCAGTTTTTTTACTTACTACCTTTAGCGGTGATGAGTTTAAATGTTTTTGAGGTGATCAGTTTATGAGTTTATATGAAAAAAGAAATGCTTATTGAATAACCTTGGTGACATTACGCCTTTGATTGAAAATTCAAGACGATGGGTTTATAAGGTTTAGGCGATTATCAAGTTGATTAGTTTTGGATAAAGAAATTTCCCATATCCATAAACCTTTACGTTTTGGCGTCTTTGCATGAGAATTCGAATTTATGAGTTATCCAATAAATGAACTCAGGTAACAAGAAGTACCAATTACCGCCTTATTGATACATTTTCAAATCACCAAATTATCTAATTGCTACATTAAAACATTGCTCCATTAACACATTGCAAAATTGTTACATTAACACATTACCACATTGCTACATTATAACATTAACAAATTATAAAGTAATAGATGTACTATATTTTACCGTATTGATGTTAAATGCACTTTGTGTACTGCTGATAAATGGAATCGAAGTAAGCTTGTCGACCATAAATTTTCTATAAGCTTTTATGTTTTTGACATTTATCTTCAGCAAATAATCATAATCTCCACTAATGTGAAAACACTCTGTTATTTCATTCAGGTTTAGAATATTTTTTTCAAAATTTACCAGACTCTTTTTTGTGTGATCTATCAGTTTTACCATGCAAAATGCCGTAAAGTCTTTTTCAATATTTTCCAAGTCTAAAAGGGTTACATATCTTGAAATTACATGTTGTTTTTCCAATCGCTTAATGCGTTCGTAAACAGCGGTTTGAGATAAGTTGATCTTTACGGCAATTTGTTTTGTAGTTTGACTAGAGTCTTCTTGAAGAAGGTTTAAAATCTGCTTGTCTTTTTCATCAATTTTAGGCATAATAAATTTTTTGTTTTCAATTGTAATTCATGTTAAAATTAGAAAATATATTTGATTTATAAAATAAATTAGAAAAATAAACTAATAAATCTATTATTGATTGTTTTTATATTATTTCATATTTAAATTTACAATAAAATATTAGTATCATGTCAAAACATCCCGCACAAGCCATTCAAGATTTACAATTTTTTGGAGAATTTGGAGGTGTCAATCCTTCAATTTCAGACAGTTCGACCTATACCTTTATTTCTGCAAAAAGTATGAGTGATACTTTTGAAGGAAATACAGAAGGTTGTTACTTATATAGTCGCCATAGTTCACCAACCAATTTATATTTGTGTAAAGCACTCGCATATATGGAAGGA
Organism: Bacteroidia bacterium; assembly: GCA_030429455.1. Taxonomy (GTDB): domain Bacteria; phylum Bacteroidota; class Bacteroidia; order Flavobacteriales; family Flavobacteriaceae; genus Psychroflexus. Next base: position 8,764 of record JAUIFC010000062.1, read on the forward strand.
ACAGAAGACGCTACAGTTTTCGCTTCTGGAATAGGTGCAATAACCTCTACAATTATGCAAATTTGTTCAGCCGGCGATCATATTGTCGCTAGTCGAACCATCTATGGTGGCACCTACGCTTTTCTAAAAAATGTATTGCCAAGGTTTGGTATTACAACGACCTTTGTAGATATTACCAATAAAGACATCATTGAAGAGGCAATGACAGAACAAACGAAGATGTTGTATTGCGAATCTGTCAGCAATCCTCTTCTGGAAGTGGTCAATTTTGAGTGTTTGTCTAATTTGTGTAAAGCCCATAAGCTTCAATTTGTAGTAGACAATACATTTTCACCTTTGTTAATACAGCCTTTTGTTTTAGGTGCAGACATTGTTATTCATAGCTTAACCAAATTTATCAATGGAAGTTCGGATACTGTAGCTGGTGCGGTTTGTGCTTCGTCTGAATTTATTAACAGTTTGAAAGATGTCCATTCTGGCGTTGCCATGCTTTTAGGTCAGACATTAGACAGTTTTAGAGCAGCTTCAATTTTGAAAAATTTGAGAACTCTGCCAATCCGTATGCAAAAGCATTCAGAAAATGCCATGTACCTTTCTCGTGAATTTGAAAAACTGGGTTACAAGGTGTGTTATCCAGGATTAGAAACACACAAGCAACACGACTTATTGAAGTCTTTTTTCAATCAAGATATGGGTTATGGAGGTATCATGACTGTCGATTTTGGTTCTTTAGAGAAGGCAAATGCCATTATGGAAATGATGCAACACAATAACCTTGGTTATTTGGCGGTGAGTTTAGGATTTTACAAAACACTTTTTAGCGCTTCAGGAACATCGACGTCTAGCGAGATTTCTGAAGAAGAACGCGAAGAAATGCAACTTTCGAATGGATTGGTTAGATTTTCGATAGGTTTAGACCATGACATTAAAACGACCTTCAAACAAATGTTAGCGTCAATAAAACTGGCAGAGGATGCGTTAAATGTAAATTTAGTGTCCTAAAAATTTAAAGTTTATTACAGCGTTTTGTATTTTTAGCCCTTATTTAAATTAAAATTTAAAATGAGGGCTTTAATTATTTCACTAGGTTTAATTCTTTTTGTTGGTTGTAAAGCGCAAAAAGACATAACAAATGCCAATCCAGAAAAATATGCAAAACATATAAAGCCGCAAACTTTAAAAACAAAACTGTTTACCATAGCTTCGGATGAGTTTGAAGGCAGAGACACGGGTCAACCTGGTCAAAAAATGGCTGCTGAATACTTAAAGAATTTTTATAAATCAATTGGCGTTCAATCTCCTTTGGGCGAAGATGATTATTTTCAAGATATTCCTTCATCATTTTTTAAAGACAAAATACCAGACAGTGAAAATGTCATAGCCTTTATACCAGGCGATGGAACTACAGACGAAGTTCTAGTGTTGACAGCGCATTACGACCATGTTGGGAAAAATGGAAACAAAATTTACAACGGAGCGGATGATGATGGTTCTGGAACAGTGGCTGTTATGGAAATTGCAAAAGCCTTTCAAGAAGCGGTAAATGATGGATATTTGCCAAAACGAGGGGTAGTTTTTCTTCATGTTACTGGTGAAGAAAGAGGATTATTAGGGTCAAAATATTACTCCGAAAACCCGATTTTTCCCATAGAAAATACAGTGGCCAATCTTAATACAGACATGATTGGCAGAATAGACCAGTCGCATGTAGATAATCCTAATTACGTTTACTTGATTGGCAGTGATCGATTAAGTACAGAGCTTCATGAGTTATCCGAAGATGTCAATGAAAAATATACCCAATTGTATTTGGACTATAAGTTTAATGCAAGAAACGATCCTAATCGTTTTTACTACCGAAGCGATCATTACAATTTTGCCAAGTTTGACATTCCTGTGATATTTTACTTTAATGGTGTTCACGAGGATTATCACCAAGAAACAGATACGCCGGAAAAAATAAACTACGATTTGCTGGCAAAGAGAGCTCAACTTATTTTTCATACCGCTTGGGAAATTGCCAATAGAGAAAAACGTCCATTTGTCGACAATCCATCTAAAAGAAATTGATGAATCGTTTCATATTCCTTTTTATGTTATCAGTTTGCGTTTCCAATGCACAAATCAAAAACGAATTTGAACGTAAAATTGGCAAAGAAGAAATTCCAGAATCAACGCGTTTTAAACTTGAAAATGGGTTTACTGAAAATGTAAAGATAAAATGGTTTTACCAGGAAGATGGGGACAAGAAAGTTTATGAAGCCAAGTTTAAATACAACGCCAATGTTTATAGCGTTGAGTTTGATTTAAATGGAAAAATCTCTAATGTTGAAATTTTGACTTCCAAAAACAATATTCCAAGTGATGTATTCAATGTGATTGATAATGAAATTCACAAGGAATTTTCAGAGTATAGAATTTTAAAAATTCAGAAGGAATTTATTGGTGCGTCAGAGGATTTGTTTGATGTTATTCATTCAAGTACATTTAGTTCAAATTTGGCCATTGACTATGAAATTGAAGTCAATGTGAAACAAAATAAACGTAGGCATTTGTACGAACTTATTTTTGATGAAAAAGGAAACCTTACAAGCAAAAGAAAAATAAACCTTAAGTCCACTGATATTCTAGACTATTAATGCGCCTTTTAATTGTATTAGTTTCATTTATAACTTTCATTCAAGTACAATCTCAGTCTTTTACAAGTGGTTTAATGCCCGACATCACCTTGTCCTACAAAACAAGTGAGGATTATAAAATTATTCATAGAGTTGAAAGCCGATTTCCAAGCTATAATACAGATGCTGAGAGCTTTAAAGTGATGTTTGAACGATTTGACTTTCAAAATTTTGTTGAACGTAAAATTGGTTTGTTTTCAAAAGTATCTCTAGGATATCAATTCAGAATAAATAATGCCGAAGCAAATGAACATCGATTTATACAACAGTTTGTATGGACAGATAATTTTGCAAATTACAGAATTGGCCATCGCTTTAGAACCGATCAAACTTATGGAAAATCGAATGCTCCCGAATTTAGATTTCGATACCGTGCAAAAATTCAATTGCCATTGCAAGGGCAAAACTTGGACGATAGAGAGTTTTATTTATCGTTCTCGGACGAGGTCGTAAGCGCTGTTCAATCTTCTGAATGGGATTTGGAAAATAGGGTAGTGGCCAAATTGGGTTTTTACATCAATGATAAAAACAAATTAGAATCCGGTTTGGATTGGCGCATCGATGGTTTTCTTTTAAATGGTATCGAAAACCAAGTTTGGTTTGCATTCAGTTGGTTTAAAGCCTTATAGCTTTTAAGTCCACATACATTTAAAGAATTCGTAAAGCCTTTTCGATTTCAGTAGCATCACTTTTATAAAATAACTATTTTTGCAAGGTAGGTTTAGAATATCCATGAGTAAAAAATTACTTCTTAGCGCTGAGCGGATCAATATCATTTTAAATAGATTAGCCTGTCAACTTATTGAAAATCACAACGAATTTAAAGATACCGTAATTATAGGAATACAACCTAGAGGTGTTTTTTTAAGTGAGCGCTTAAAACAATTACTTCGCGAAGAATATGACATTGCAGATGTCAAATTCGGAAAATTGGACATTACCTTTTACAGAGATGATTTTGGCAGAGGAAATAAAGTCTTACAAGCCAATAAAACCGATATAAATTTTATTGTTGAAGACAAAAAAGTCGTTTTTGTGGACGATGTGTTGTACACAGGAAGAAGCATTCGGTCTGCGCTGACAGCCTTACAGTCTTTTGGACGACCGAGATCTGTAGAACTTTTAACTTTAATTGATAGGCGATTTAGCAGACATTTGCCAATTCAGCCAGACTACAAAGGCAGGCAAGTCGATGCCATTAACAAAGAACGCGTAATTGTTTCATGGAAAGAAAATGACGGAGAAGACGCAGTTTATATCATAACACAAGGCGAATGAGCGAATTAAGTGTAAATCATTTACTAGGTATAAAACAAGTATCTCAAGAAGATATTCATCTTATTTTAGAAACAGCAGAAAACTTCAAAGAAGTCATAAACCGACCAATTAAAAAAGTACCTTCTTTACGAGATTTTACCATAGCCAATTTATTTTTTGAAAACAGCACAAGAACACGGCTGTCTTTCGAGTTGGCGGAGAAGCGACTAAGTGCAGATGTTATCAATTTTTCTGCAGCTTCATCTTCGGTAAAAAAAGGGGAAACGCTAATAGATACCGTAAATAATATCTTGTCGATGAAGGTAGATATGGTCGTTATGCGCCATCCTAATCCAGGTGCATCTGTATTTCTCTCTAACCATGTCAATGCTTCTATTGTAAATGCTGGCGATGGCGCTCATGAACATCCTACACAAGCGTTGTTAGATGCGTTTTCAATCAAAGAAAAATTAGGGAGCTTAGAAGGTAAAAAAGTTGTCATCGTAGGCGACATTCTTCATTCCAGAGTGGCATTAAGCAATATATTTTGTTTAAGAAAGCTTGGGGCCGTTGTAAAAGTTTGTGGGCCAGAAACCTTATTGCCAAAACATATCAAAAGTCTAGGCGTGGACGTTGAAAATAACTTGGATAAAGCCTTAAAATGGTGCGATGTTGCCAACATGCTTAGAGTTCAGAATGAACGAATGAGTACAAGATATTTTCCAAGCACGCGGGAGTATGTTGCCCAATATGGTTTGGATAAAGAACGCCTAAATCGCTTGGATAAGGAAATTGTGATCATGCATCCAGGACCAATAAATAGAGGTGTAGAAATTTCTAGCGATATAGCCGATTCTCAACACGCGATTATTCTCGATCAAGTTCAAAATGGTGTTGCCGTAAGAATGTCTGTGCTCTATTTACTAGCCTCAAAATTAAAGCACTATAATAGAAATTAGACTATGGAATCAGTTAAAAAAGATAACTACATACAGCTTGAAAGTGGTTCGGAGATTATAAGTTTTATTGAAGAATTAAAGCATTCTGCAGATGATTTTTCTAAAGAAAATTTAGTGCTAAATCTGGAAAGCCATAAAGAAATTTCAACAGCGGCTTTAAATGAATTGATAGAACTGTCATCATCTCAGTATGCTCATGCAAAGTCATTTATCATTGTAAATTCAAATCTCGATATTGAAACTATTTCAGAGGAACTTCGAGTGGTGCCTACTCTACAAGAAGCTGAAGACATGATTCAAATGGAAGAAATTGAAAGAGATTTAGGATTTTAATGAGTGCTCCTTTAAAGATTACAATATTAGGTTGCCATTCGGCCACTCCCAAAACAAACGCCTATCCAACATCTCAAATTGTTGAAGTTAGAGGACAACTGCTATTAATCGATTGTGGCGAAGGCACTCAAGTACGACTTAGGGAAAATAGCATAAAATTTAATCAAGTCAAACACATCTTTATTTCTCACCTGCATGGTGACCATTTTTATGGTTTAATCGGATTATTGTCCACTTTAAGTTTACTCAATCGTACAACGCCAATTACAATATATGCCCCTGAAGGTGCTCAAGAAATTTTAAACATACAGTTTAAATATTCTGGAACTTATCTAAGCTATCCGTTACATTTTGTAGAATTAAAATCAACTAAAAGTGAATTGATTTGCGATGAAGAAAAATTTATTGTCAAAACAATTCCGCTAGAACACAGGGTGTACACCAATGGTTTTTTAATTGTTGAAAAAGAAGGAAAACGAAAACTTAACTTACAAAAAGTTGAAGAACTAAAAATTGATAAAGCATACTTTAAAAAAATAGTAAATGGCGAAGATGTTATAAGTGATGATGGCTCTTTAATCAAAAATGAAGAAGTCACTTTTCCTCCTGACCCTGTAAAATCATATGCTTATTGTAGTGATACAACCTATAAGCCTGATATCATTCCAATTATCAAAAATGCCACAGCATTGTATCACGAATCTACATTTCTGGAGCTTCATAAAAATCTATGTGCAAAGACTAAACATTCCACAGCCAAACAAGCCGCATCAATCGCAAAACAAGCAAATGTTGGACATTTGATTTTAGGGCATTATTCAGCGAGGTACAAGAACTTAGATGATTTTAAAGCAGAAGCCCAAACCGAATTTGAAAATATACTGTTGGCTAAGAGTAGGAAGACGTTTGTGTTTTAGACTTTATTTATTAAGCATCATAATTACTAGAGAAATATAATTATAACCAATAAGATCCAAATTGTAAAAAAGCAGATTAAACTTTTGCTCAAGAACTTCCAATAACATCAGAATCAGTTGCTAATACTTAGATTCTGGGGGCCAATTTGGGTTTTCCGTTTCATCCTCACCAATTGTACTATTCAGATGAGGCCACAAGGCTTCTGGTGTATCTTGGGTTGGAATACTAACTTCTACAACAAAATTGTCATTGGTTTTTTGTTTGATTTCCTCCAACACTGCTCTAAGCTCAATGATTGTACTTGCTTTTCTGCCAATCCCGCCCATAGCTTCTGGTATTTTGCTATAATCCCATTTTGGAATTTCGTTATAGTGATAGTTAGCATCCAATAGTTTGTCGGAATATTCGACTGGAGGCTTTCTAAACGGGTTAGGGTTAACTAAGTATTGTTCGATGCCGTAAATTCCATTTGCCAAAACAAATACAACAGTATTTTGACCATTTGCATAGTGTTCTGCAACAGCTTGGCAAGTCTCATGAAAAGCACCATCTCCAACTGCTACCATAACCCGTTTGTTGGGTACAGCAAACTTTACTCCTGTTGCTGCCGCTACAGAGTAGCCTATTGCTAGCCAAGCGGCTTGGGCAACAAAACCGTTTCGTTCAGGAATAATTACACTTTGAGCTCCTATCAGCGGAAACCCTGCATCTACAACAAGAACGGTATCTTTTTCCTTTTTGATATAGGCTTCTAGTTCTTTGAAAAAAGGAGTATAGCCAAGGGAATTATCAGTCTTTTGTATTTTGGCTAGCCTTTTTAAAGCAGGATGAATACCCTTTAAATTAAATTTAGATGTTGCATTAAATGCCTCGGTAAGCTTTTCAATAAATGTTTTTAAGTCCACCAAAGGAAAAAATTCTGAGCCTACAAACACTCCTTCATGAGCTGCCAAAATGGTTCTGTCACTTCTTATATTTTGGTTTTCCGTGTCCTTACCAATAGTCCAAGCACCTATGCCTATTATTACTCCATCATCCCCGACAAGTTCATTGATTTTACTTTTCGTTAGGGTAACACAGCCATCAAAAAACGGATGTTCTTCAGAGATACAAGACTTTCCTAATGCTGATGTGATAAAGTGAATCTGCTCATTATTTTTAGCATGTTTGTTATTGGCTACCATAAGGAGTTCTAGGAATTCATCTTGTAAACCTAGGCGTTGCAACTCTATACCAGCCCAAAATATTGATTTTGGTCTACTCTTAATTAGAGTCATGGCGGCTGTAACGGCTTTGCTTACCTCACTTACGGTCACAATATGCCCTTTTCCGGAGCTCAACGTTCCTTTAGGTGTTTTGCAGTTCGCACGCCATACATCTTCAGTTACTTCTAAGTACACAGGTCTTCCATGAGTAAGCATTGCTGTAAGTACAGAGTCTATTTGATAGGGTGCCTGTGCAGCATTGGTAATTCGCTCGGCAGCCACTGTGATTGGTCTAAACATATGAATGTCTACAAACTCGTATCCCGTGGTATGGGAATACAGAAGGCCTACATTTTTTTCATTGCTGTTCTCTTTATTTGTAGGTGCTCCGTTAATCATCAAAACTGGCACTTTCTCTACATAACTTCCTGCAATAGGATTGAGTCCTGTGAACGGACCGACACTATAGGTAACATAAATAGCACTTGGTTTTCCTTTTACTCTAGCGTAGCCATCTGCAGCAAAACCTGCTGTTATCTCATTAGAATTACCTATAATTTTTATGGGAGAGTCGGTGTCTGCAATGATAGTGTCAAGCAAAGGTGCGGTATAATTTCCTGCAACACCGAAAATATGCTCAATTTCAATTTCCTCCATACGGGATTTTAGGTATCCCGCGACCGTCATTTCATTCTTCATCTTTGTAATTTAATTTTAACGCGATTAAAAAAATACTATCTCAAAAACCTACTTTTATCCTGTAAAGACTATCAGGATATCAATACGAAATGACTGATGATAAGAGGCTTGGATAGTTTAGCGAAACTTATTCCAAGTCATAATTTGTCAATGTGAAATCATGAGTGACTCCTTCTGCTTTGAGTTTCAGTTTCATATTTTCATGCGCTTTTGCCTTTGAAATTTCTTCGAATTCTTTAAAGTTAGGGTCGATATACTTTTTTATCTGTTTAATGCTATTCTTTTTATAAAAATCTTTTACAGCTTCTTCAGGTTTTTTTAGAGTCTTACACTCAAATACTTCGCTGTAAGGTTTTTTTAACCCCCATTTTTTTAACATAAGATTGGCCGAACGCAGAGAGCCTTCTACCCAACCTTGATAATCAGAATAGGCTTCATTGCACGTATATAAGTTCGTTAAAGGTTCTGTGAGTGTGTCTTGTGTTTCATCGTCTTGTGCGTTCAAAGCCCATTGGTGCACACCGTACCCAAATCTATCGCTGGCTTCTTTTTTTATAGAAGTACTTCCAGCCCATATTCTCGCACTTGTCAAGACAGGTTGCGGGATGTAGGTAACATTAAACACTTTTTTGAAATACTCAGTTGCTTTTTCTACTACTTTTTGAGAAGCAGCAAAAACTACCTGATTCTCTTTATTATTTGCTTCTTCCTGCATAGGCGAAGAGAAAAGTGGGCCATTATTCTGTAAAGCTAACCAATAATTGATGTTCATATAATCGCAGTAAATGGTCAAAGCTGCAGGTTTTTGGTACTTACTGTTATTTATTTTGTCTACCTCTTTCTGGATTTCTGTCGGGATAGGTTTATTTTGTTTGCTCATATATTCCTGGTATTCTAAGGCCGCGGCTAACTTATCATCTACTGCATAGAAAGGGTAAATAGAACCAACAGGTAAATCTGCAAAATTAGGACCAAAGGCGATGGCCCCTTTTTCAACCAGAGTCTCATTACCCCACCATGCCATTGGGTAATACAAATTGATCTTTAATAAAGGCTGATTTGTAGTGGTTTGAAGCGTATTCCATAATTTATCTGACTTGCTTTTGTTTAGTAAGTTAAAGGCATTCGATCTTACAAACAAGTTCTCCAATGCTAATCTGGGTAATGCCAAAATCACCTTTTCTCCAAAAATTTTACCATTCTTTTTTTCTACTCCGTTTTCATCAGTAATCTTGTAATCAAGCTTATAACCATTTCCAGATTGTTCTAAATCGACAACTGTAGTGTTTAGGAATATAGAATCTTTGCCTATTTGAGCTGCCAAAGCATTTGGTAATGTACTAAAGCCTTCACTCAATGTTCGAAATTCTGGATTGGCAGGAAACTCCTTTAGCAGTTGGTAGGCAACTCCACCATTCATCTGTGAAAGGAATGTGCCGTTAAATCCAGATGATTGATAAACCATTTTAATAGCTTCATTACTGTAGCCCATGTTGGAGAAAAGATTCCAGAGTGACCAGTCTTTCATGCTCACCTTTTCCCATTGGCAATGAAGACGAAAGTCCCCCCAATAGTCTGGCCCCTTACGATCATCTGATGTTGGATATTTTGCTGTAAAATCTGGATTAGCTGCTAATATTTGATTATAAACGGTATTGATTATTTCTGAAGGACTCTTATCAATTTCCTGTTGATTAAGGTTGTACAGTTGTGGCCAAACTGAATTTGCTTCCTCTTGCTTAAATGAAACCCCTCTAAAGTATAATTTATTGTTGCCGCCACTTTGCATAGGAAAAGGTACAATCTGATTGGCGATGAGTTCGTCGTCTGAATTTGGTGTTCCATTGTCATTGGCCGTTGGCAAAGTCATAAAAAGCGCCATTAGATTATCCATGTTGTCAAAGGTAAAACGCATACCACCTTCTTCCTCTTTAACAGTTGCATCTTTGAACCTAATCAGATCAGAGTCCAATCTCCCACCTGTACGATTTAGTTTTTCAAGAATTACGATATCCTTTCGAGAATATTTTGTTTCGTTTATTAAGCGCCATGCAGTATATAAACCAGCCATGCCAGCTCCCACAATTACGACTGGTGATTCTTTAGGGATTCGGTGATCTTTAGAATGCTTTAAATTTTTAACTATAAAATGTGCCATTTCTTTATTTTTATGATTTAGGTTTTTAGATTAATGTTGTTTATATTTCTCTTTGTAAGGTATTGATACTGACATGCGGCCATTCAATACCAAAGAAGTCGAGAATTACAGTCTGTGTATATTGTAGTCTTAATATTGGATTACCTTTAGAATCTTTTTCAGCTAACTCTTGTATCCAAAAGGTTGCTTTCATTTTTGTAGCATCTGCTTGCTTTTTAATAAAGGGAATATTGGATATTCCACCAGTCTCGATAGTAGTATCAAACATAAGCTCTGTAGTTTTAACAATATTGACACCTTTATTAGCTTCGTTAAGTAAGTCGTTTGGCAGAGTTGGGTCGAAAACACCCATAAAAAGATTTTCATGAAAATGCTTATATGGAGCTAGATAAGGATTATTAAGTTTTGAAAATCCTATGGGTAATCCACTTTCTTCAGGAATTGTTGGAGCACCTTTAAAAGTTTGTCCTTTGCCTAAAGCTAAAACACTATTCCCATGAGGTATGGAACCAAGTCTGGCAATATCGTAGCCATTTGTCGCCATGTTGGTCATGTATAAAAATAAGCCAGGCTCATGGTGTATAGG
>JAUIFC010000280.1 GCA_030429455.1 Bacteroidia bacterium
ATATTTTCTTCAATGAGCCCTCTATTTTCTGCTGATGGATGAATTCTATTCGATAAAAACACATAGACAATGTCATATTCCGGATCTGCCCAAGCATAAGTCCCCGTAAAGCCGCTGTGTCCAAAACTATTCATGGATAAACAACCACATGTAGGTCCATCTTCTTCTAATTGAGGCTTATCAAAACCGATTCCTCTTCTTACATTATCCTCACAGTAATGGCATGTGTTATACTTATTAATAGTCTCTTGATCAATAAATCGAACGTCGCCATAAACACCTCCATTTAAATACATTTGCATGAATTTTGCAACATCATTGGCATTTCCAAAAAGACCAGCATGACCTCCTACTCCACCCAACAATGCAGTGCCTTGATCATGAACATAACCTTGAAGCAATTGTTTCCTCCATAATTTATCATTCTCAGTTGGTATAATGTTATCGAATTCAAATTTTTCTAAAGGTAAATATCCCATAGAATGGATTCCCATCTTGTTATAAAAATCAGATTCTATAGACTGATTCATAGGTTTGTTGTTATATTTTTCAATAATGGTTTTTAACATATAATAAGGCAAATCACTGTACTTATATTCCAATGTATCCCGAAGTTCACTTTCATATATTTTTGATTTTATCGAATCACGAAAATCATTCCTTACGTATAGATTTTTAGCGACTTCAATGGTATACATATCTTCTTTTTTTGTCCTGTAATAGACATCCAAACTATCTAAAGTTTCACTGTAAAAAGGTATCCATGCCTGAAGTTTTGCGTAATGCGAAAGCATTTCTTTAAAACTTATAAATGCCTTATCTGTTTTAAAAAGTTCTGGCATGTGTTGATATAAACTATCGTTTACGTCTAGTTTTTTTCCTTCATCCAATTTCATAATTAGAGGAACAGAAGATAGGATTTTTGTTAATGAAGCTAAATCGTAAACATCATTGCTTTTTACTTTTCTTTTCTTGCTATATGTGTGGTATCCAAAGTTTTTATGATAAATCGCAACGCCATTTTTTGCAATGAGTAATTGTGCCCCTGGTGTCATTTTTTCTGAAATAGCATAATTTACTATGGAATCTATTTTAGTTTGAAAAATAGGATTCATCCCTTGATTTTCACTATATCCATAAGCCATCCTTTGGTTAGACTGATAGGTTAATCCTGTTCCTACAGGAAAAGCTTCTTTAATTCCAACAGGAAGTTTTCCTAGTGCTGGTCTTGCTCCGAAAACTATTTGGGCTACTGCAGATTGTGCAATGTCTGAATTTTGATAGCCTTGAACAATGGCTTTCAAATTGGTAAAACTTCTTAGGTCATTAAGCGCATAAGGACTTGAAAAGTTAACCAAAACTGTTGGTATAGCTAAGCTTATTTCATGTAAGGCTACTAAATCTCTATCTGAAATTTTATAAGATTTCCAGGGATTCTCATTGGACGTATGATGACCAATAATTACAACATCGTAAGCTTTAAGTTGTTCAATTTTGACATCTAATAATTCATTGTTTTTTATAATGTCTATTTTATGATATAGATTTAAAATCTCCAAGAACTTTTCATTAGACCCATCACCGATTCCTAGGTATGCAATTCTATTTTTCTCCAAGTTTTTAAATGGTAAAAGATCATCCTTGTTTTGGATGACTGTCACTGCTTCGGAAATTGCTTTCATATAAACCGCATCATTTTTAGAATCGTTAAGGTCTTTGTAAAGATTTTCTACAGCAATGGGTTTATAATTATGAAGTCCAGATTTGTATTTGGCGAGTAGAATTTTCTTAACGGAATGCGACAGCCTTTCTTCTGTAATGCGACCGTTATTGTAGGCCTCAATTATTTTACTTACACCTTCTGGAACATTTTCTGGAATAAGCAAAATATCGTTTCCTGCCAAAAAAGCTTCTAAGTCTACTTCTCCTGGCTTATTATAGTTTGAAGCCCCTTTCATGTTTAAGGCATCTGTAAAAACCAAGCCTTTGTAGTCTAAATCTTCTTTAAGTAAATCTGTGATTACTCGACTAGAAAGCGATGTTGGTCGTCCATTTTTAGCTTCAAGACTAGGCACATTAAGATGAGCCACCATCACACTACTTAAAGGTGAATCAATTAATTGTTTGTAGGGATACATTTCTAAAGTGTCCAGTCTCTTTTTTGTAAAATTTAATGTTGGCAAGGTTTTATGCGAATCTAAATCTGTATCGCCATGGCCTGGAAAATGCTTTGCACTTGATAAAATACCTTGTTCATCAAAAGCTTGAATAAAGGATTTTGCTTTTTGAGTAACATCATATTTGTTTTCGCCAAAAGAACGATTTCCGATAATAGGATTCTTAGGATTAGTATTTAAATCGACGACAGGTGCAAAATTGATATGTACGCCAAGTCTTTTGCAATGTTTTGCTATTTGAGTCGCCACAGACTTTACAGTCAACGTATCCTTTATGGCACCAAGGGTCATGTTCCAGGGAAATGCATAAGTGGAATCTAAACGCATAGCCAAGCCCCATTCGGCATCCATTGCAATAAGCAAAGGGGTTTTGCTTAAAGATTGGTATTTGTTTGTTAGCTTCGCTTGTCTCACAGGGCCGCCTTTAGAGAAGATAATTCCTCCAATATGGTATTTCTCAATCAAATCTTTTATATCCTTTCGCGGTTCTTGTGAAAAAACATCTACCATGAAAAGTTGTCCAACTTTTTCTTCAAGAGACATTTTAGAGTATATGGTATCTACCCAATTTCTTTGAGCAAGGCTGTCTTTGGTAATTAATGGATTATGGGCTTCTTGACAAAACGCGTGAAACCCAAAAAGAAATGATATTAAAAAAAAGAAATATTTCATTTTTATAAAACGACAAAAAATGTGGTACGTTGTGTATAGGTATTTAGCAATGTAGAATTTTTACAAAAATCTTGAATGCCAACTCTCTTTAATAGGCACTTCCCAATATTCCTCAAATTCTTGTTTTGTAGAGACAAGATTATTGAAAACAATTGTATCGGCATTAACGGCCTTTTGCTTTACCATTTTTTTAAAGTCCAAAAGTGTTTTAAAAGCTACATATTCCCCATGTTTGTAAGACACATTCATTTTGTCTAGCAAGTCCACGTTATAAG
>JAUIFC010000063.1 GCA_030429455.1 Bacteroidia bacterium
TCAACATAAATTTGAGGATAGTTAAGAGAACTACCAATATACTTTTTTAATGTAAGTTTGGCTTTTTCAAACTCTTTTAATTGCACATATACATTAGATAATCCTAAAACGTAGTCTTGCTTTCTAGGGCTTTTTTTATATAAATTTTGATATATAGATTTTGCTTTTTCATATTCACCTTGTTCAACATAATTCATAGCAAGACCAATATTTTGAGAAAATATAGGATTTATTTTAAAGCTAAATCCTATGATGAAAACAACTACAACACTTAACTTATTCTTCAGCATAAAAATCATTCAGGATAAAACAAATGTACGTGAAAAATTTAATTCAAGAATTCATAATAACATAATGTAAGCGATAGAATTTAAGATTTTTAAGCAAATCCTTTGTTTTTGATAACATGTATTTTTAAAATATAACCGCTATTTGGGTTAAGTTTTAAAATAAACTAACAAAAGTCAGTAAATGAGCACTTTCTTAATTTTTGTTAAAATAATATTCAAGTATCATCCTATATTTACATCGCAAAATTTTCTTTCACATGGATAACACATTTCTTACCAAGGTTAACGATACCTATGAATTCAATTTTAGCAAAGATGACATTTTAGATAAAGACATTCTCAAAATATCTGATGACAGCTTTCATTTGATAAAGGATAATACATCTTTCAACATAAAACTCGTAGAGAAAAATTTCTTTGACAAAAGCTATACTTTAAAAGTGAATTCTAATACTTATAAAGTGAAAATATCGGACAGTTTGGACATGTTGATTAACGAGTTAGGCTTGGAATCTGGAAAAGCACACTTGGATAACGACATAAAAGCTCCGATGCCTGGATTGATTTTAGAAATTAATGTTTCCAACGGCGAAGAGGTTAAGGAAGGACAGCCATTATTGGTCTTAGAGGCTATGAAAATGGAGAATACGATCACTTCTCCAAAAGATGGAGTTATCAAATATGTGGGTGTCACAAAAGGTTTGTCGGTTGCGAAAAACGAACTTCTAATAGAATTTGAATAAAAGGTTTTCAACACCATTTAATTACATAACAATAGTTTAAGATGAAAAAAATATTAGTAGCTAATAGAGGCGAAATTGCTCTAAGAGTAATGAAATCCATAAGAAAAATGGGAATTAAAACTGTGGCAGTATTTTCGGAAGCCGATAGAGAAGCACCACATGTTAGATTTGCTGACGAATCCGTTTGCCTCGGTCCACCAGCTTCTTCTCAATCGTATCTTTTGGGTGATAAAATAATCGAAGTATCAAAACAATTAGGCGTTGATGGTATACATCCAGGCTATGGTTTTCTTAGTGAAAATGCAGAATTTGCTCAAAAAGTGACGGATGCAGGTATAGAATTTATCGGGCCAAGACCTCATGCCATACGTGTAATGGGTGACAAGTTAGCGGCCAAAGAAACCGTAAAATCCTATGAAATCCCTATGGTTCCAGGCATCGACGAAGCCATTACAGATGTGGATAAAGCAATGGAAATCGCCAAAGAGATTGGTTTTCCAGTTTTAATTAAAGCCTCAGCTGGTGGCGGTGGAAAAGGAATGCGCGTAGTGGACAAAGAAGAAGATCTTGAAGAACAAATGAAACGTGCCATTAGCGAAGCGCAGTCTGCTTTTGGTGACGGATCTGTTTTTATTGAAAAGTATGTGACATCCCCAAGGCATATTGAGATACAAATTCTTGCAGACAAACATGGCAATGTGGTTCATTTGTTTGAAAGAGAATGTAGTATCCAACGTCGGCATCAAAAAGTAGTTGAAGAAGCACCTTCTTCAATACTCAGTCCAGAATTAAGACATCAAATGGGTGAAGCTGCCGTAAATGTGGCAAAATCTTGTGAATACGTCGGGGCAGGAACTGTAGAATTCTTGTTAGACGCAGATCTTAATTTCTACTTTTTGGAAATGAACACAAGACTACAAGTGGAACATCCTGTAACAGAATGGATTTCGGGAGTCGACTTGGTAGAAGAACAGATTAAAATTGCAAGAGGTGAAAAATTAGGCATCTCGCAGAATGATTTGAAAATAAATGGGCATTCCATAGAGCTTAGAGTTTATGCAGAAGACCCACGGGATAATTTCCTTCCCAGTGTAGGAAATCTAAAACGGTATCGACTTCCAGAAGGAGAAAATATTAGAGTAGACAATGGTTTTGAAGAAGGCATGGACATTCCAATTTACTACGACCCTATGCTTTCAAAATTAGTAACTTATGGAAAATCTCGTGAGGAAGCCATCCAGAAAATGATAGAAGCAATCGATCATTACGAAGTCGAAGGAGTTGAAACAACATTACCTTTTGGAAAATTTGTTTGTCAACATGAGGCTTTTACTTCTGGGCAATTTGACACTCACTTTGTAAAGAATTATTATACTGGTGAAATGCTCGAAGAACAATATAAAGAAGAAGCAAAAATGGCAACAATCGTTGCACTCAAAGCATATCTTGAAGACAAAAAACAATTGATTTTACCACTTAAAAAATAGTATTGAAATGGCAATAACCAAAAAAGATATTCAGGCGAAGAAAGAACTTGCATTACTTGGTGGTGGTGTAGAACGTATAAAAAAGCAACATGCTAAGAAAAAACTAACGGCCAGAGAACGTGTAGAGTACTTACTTGACGAGGGTAGTTTTGAGGAAACAGGAATGCTTGTTACTCACAGGACAACAGATTTTGGAATGGAAAATCAAATCTTTTTCGGCGATGGTGTTGTTACAGGTTTTGGTCAAATTGATGGAAGATTGGTTTGTGTTTTTGCCCAGGATTTTACAGTATTCGGCGGTGCATTATCGGAAACCCACGCAGAAAAAATTTGTAAAATAATGGACCATGCCGTAAAACTTGGTGTGCCTATGATAGGTCTCAATGATTCTGGTGGTGCAAGAATTCAAGAAGGTGTGAGGTCCTTGGGAGGATATGCCGATATTTTCTACCGTAATGTAAATGCATCTGGTGTTATTCCACAAATATCCGCCATTATGGGGCCTTGTGCTGGTGGTGCTGTTTACTCGCCAGCAATTACCGATTTTACCATTATGGTCCAAGACACAAGTTATATGTTTGTTACAGGACCTCACGTTGTGAAAACAGTAACCAACGAAGATATTTCGGCAGAAGAATTAGGCGGCGCAAGTACTCATGCTACAAAATCTGGTGTTACCCATCTGACAGCTAGTAACGATATTGATTGTTTAGATAAGGTAAAACAACTTTTAAGTTACATTCCACAAAGCAATAAAACAAAGGCTGATGATTTAGAATTTAACTTAGGAGAAGAACTTCGTCCAGTTTTAGAAGGTATTGTCCCAGAAAATGCAAACAAGCCATATGATATGCATGATGTCATTAATGGTATAATTGACGAGGATACCTTTTTTGAAATACATAAAGATTATGCGGACAACATCATTGTTGGATTTGCAAGATTAGGAGGCAGAAGTATTGGCGTTGTCGCCAATCAGCCACTGAGTTTAGCGGGTGTTCTAGACGTTGATTCGTCGAAGAAAGCAGCGCGATTTGTGAGGTTCTGCGATGCCTTTAACATCCCATTACTGGTTCTTGTAGATGTTCCAGGATTCTTGCCAGGTACAGATCAAGAATGGAACGGTATAATTGTGCATGGTGCGAAACTACTTTACGCACTTAGCGAAGCTACTGTGCCAAAGATCACTTTAATTACTAGAAAAGCTTATGGTGGTGCTTATGATGTTATGAATTCTAAACATATAGGAGCAGATTTTAACTACGCTTGGCCAACTGCAGAAATCGCTGTAATGGGAGCAAAAGGAGCTAGTGAAATTATCTTTAAAAAAGAGATTAAATCGGCAGATAATCCTGTTGAAGAGTTAGCTAAAAAGGAAAAAGAATACGCCGATAAATTTGCTAATCCTATGCGGGCAGCTAAGAGAGGTTTTATAGACGAAGTCATTATGCCTGAAAACAGTAGAAGAAAACTGATAAAAGCTTTTGCTACCATGGAGAACAAAGTAGTCGATCGACCAAAACGCAAACACGGGAACATTCCATTGTAATTTTCTCTTAGCAAGTTTCACTAGAGTTTATAAATTTAAAATTTTTTAATTTATAAACTCTTTTTATTTTTCATCAGATTATGTCTTGTGGATAAAATTGAATTCGTTTAGCGGTTAAATAAAAGTAAATCTTCGTTTCCAATACGATCAAATAGGTCATGTTTGCATTTCAAAATAATACAAAATGCTTGAATCATTTAAATGGATAGCAAGAGCCGAAGGCATCTCCTTTTTAATCTTGTTATTTATAGCCATGCCGTTAAAATATATTTGGGAAGCCCCGTCATGGGTAAAAGTTGTTGGCATGGTGCATGGTGTTCTTTTCGTGGCTTATATTGCTTGGGCGATTTTTGTAAAAGAGGTTCAAAAGTGGGATTATAGAACTTTAGGAATTGTAATAGCAGGATCAATTCTTCCTTTTGGAACATTTATTATTGAAAAAAAATATTTATAATTACAAAAATATTTTATTATGATTTTAGGTGTTTGTGATTGGCTTTCTGGAAAAATAAACGTAGAGGCTAAGTATTTAAGAATAGGATTTGTATTAGCAGTCATTTTAGCTGGTACAGGCGTTTTATTATATTTAATATTATTCCTTGTTAAAATTTTACAAAAGGATTAAGGAGGTACGCTATACTGTTAATCTTACTGAAAAATTAAAAAGTTATTGTCATTTTTTTTGATTTTTATATCAAATTAAAAATATTAAATAATGGCAAATATTACTCTAGGAGGAAATCCTATTCAAACCAAAGGCAATTTACCAGAGATTGGCTCAAAAGCTCCTGATTTTAAACTTACCGCAACAGATTTGTCCGATAAATCTTTGAATGATTATTCTGGTATTCGATTAGTTTTAAATATATTTCCAAGTATTGATACTGGTACTTGTGCACAATCTGTGAGGACTTTTAACAAAAAGGCATCAAGTTTAGAGAATACCAAGGTTTTATGCATATCTAAAGACTTACCTTTTGCAATGGGTCGTTTTTGTGGTGCAGAGGGAATAGAAAATGTAGAAACTTTGTCTGATTACAAAACAGGAGATTTTGGAGATACTTATGGGTTGACAATAGCTAGTGGGCCATTGACAACATTACATTCCAGATGTATTGTGGTCATTAATGAAGATGGAGTGATTGTACATACACAACAAGTTGACGAAATCGCAGATGAGCCAGATTACCAAAACGCATTAGAGAAATTGTAAAAAAATAGGGCTAATTTTATTAGCCCTATTATGTACTATTTTGGATAAGAAGTTATTTAGGAAAATTTATACCATTTTTTCTTCTTGTCATCAGCTGCATATCCATAACCATAGCCATAGTTATACTCATAACCCTTTTTCTTTTCTACAGCATTTATGGCTATTGCCATATTACTCACTTTTTTCTGAGTTACTAGTTCATTTATATGGCTAAGAGTTTTTACTTCAGTATAGTTGGCTCTAACCATGTATATAATAGCATCGGCTAACTCCAAGATTGTTAAGGTGTCCGTAACAAGCATTGTAGGTGCTGTATCAACAATGATATAGTCATATGTTTGTTTCGCTTCTTCAAGAAGTTCTTCTAATCTGCCATTATTTAAAATTTCTGAAGGATTTGGAGGAATCTCTCCAGAAAGTATAACATCAAATTCTGTTTTGACCTTAGAGGTTTTCAGTAATATGTCTTGTAATTTAAGGTCATCATTCGAAAGATAAGATGATAATCCAATTGTTTTTCTAGAAGCATCTAAGTAATTATGAAGTTGAGGGTTTCTTAAGTCACTACCAATCACAAGAACTTTCTTTTTATTAGCTGCGAAAACCGATGCAGTGTTAAGTGCAATAAATGTTTTACCCTCTCCTTTTGTACTTGAGGTGGAAAAAATTACAATTGGTTTATTCTTTTTTTCCCTTATCACATTTAGATAGCTCAAATTGGTCTTTAAAATTCTAAAGGATTCAGCAACATCGGAATCATCAGAACTTTTTATTATTTTTAAAGAATACACCTTGTTAAAAGGAACTTCGGCAATAACAGGGATGTTTATTTTATCTAAAATTTGGGCTTTGGAAGTTATTTTGGTGTCAAATAGGTATTTAATAAATAAAATACCGACAGGAAAAGCAATGCCAAAGAAAAGACCTCCTAAATAAATTAATATAGGTCTAGGACTAATTGGTTCAGTATCTGTATAGGCATAATCTACTATTTTGGCAGTTGGTGCGGTAATTGCTGCAGATAATTCTGCCTCAACTTGTTTTTGCAACAAGAAAATGTATAAGTTTTCTTTAACCGCTTGCTGTCTCTCTATTTCTCTTGCAATTTTCTCTTTTTCAGGAAGGTCTCTTATATCCGAAGTGTATTGAGCTTCTCTATTTTCCATATTTGTAAGAGAAATTTGAATGCTACTTATATAATTCGTTATGGAGTTTTCAATATTCTTTTTTAAAAGATTGAGCTGTTCCGACATGTCTATAACCTGTGGGCTATTTGTTGTAGAAGATGTAAGCGCTTTTTCTCGCTCTAATACTAGCTGATTGTATTGATTTATGAAAGCATTTGTGTTTAAATTTTCTAATCCAACATCCGCAGGAATTAAGGTATACTCTGAATTGCCAGATACTTCATTTCTTAAAAATCGTGATATTTGCAATTGATTTTGAAGAGCAGATTTCTTCATTTCTGCATCTGAATAGGATGAAAAAATTAACTGTGCACTTTCAACACCTTTTGCAAGTTTACTAGATTTTTTAAAGTCAACAAGATTTGATTCGACGACATCAAGTTCGCTTTCGATTAGGCCGAGTCGGTTGTTTACAAAATCCTTAGTTCTGCTTGCAATTTTTTTGTCATCTGCAATCCCATCTTCATTAAACATGAAAATCAACCTATTTAATATGGCTTCACTTCTTAATTTATTCTCGCCTTTTATGGTAAGTTGAAGAACCTCACTCTTTTCAAAAGGCTCTACACCTATTTTGAACAAAAGACTAGATATAGTACTTCTTCTGGTTTTGTAATAGAAATGAAGGTTTTTTGTATTATCTCCATATTTCAATTTATCATATAAGGGATTCTTTGCAATGGAAAAAGTTCTTGAGGCAATGCTTATCTCTTCTCCAAATTCATAATTTTCACTAAATTCCTCATCTAAGATTTTGATGTTAAAAGTGTTATTATCTACCACACTGAATATAAATACAACATTTGTATTAATTGATGATTGATCTGTGTCGAGCCAATTGACTTTTATAGGAACTTGTGGTCCAAATAAATCTCTAGTACTCAAGCTGCCTTGAATAAAAAATAATGAAGTTAGATTAAGGTCATCTACAACTTGTCCAATAATTCGTCTAGACAACAATATCTGCATTTCATTTTCTAATACGACATTATCCATGTCAAATATGGTCTCAACACCTTGAACCATACCTGATAAATCTACACCACTTTCTTTTTTCTTTAGAATTTTTAACTTAGCGTTAGTTTGATAAATCCTAGGCGCATATCTTAAAAAAGTATATGAAAATCCAACAGAAATTATAGCACTTATTACTACCCATTTCCAATATTTCAAATACCTTACAAAGTCGGATTTGAGACTTTCGGTTTGTAAATAGCCAGTTTGGCTATTATTTGCATTATCATTGATATTATTCATGATAAGTTGTATAATTAGGTTATCGTGAGGTTATAAGCACAACTGTAGAAAGTAAAATGGAGGCAACCGATAAAAGAGTTCCTACATTTCCAATATAGCCAGATGATGTGACTCTTGGTTTGTTAGGTTGTACATAGATGACATCATTCTGTTTTATGAAATAAAAAGGAGAATTCATCCAATTTGGGTCTGTTAAATCTATTCTCTTGACGATTCTTTCATTATTTAGTGTCCTAATTACAAGAATATTATGCCTTTCCCCATTAATTCTTAAATCTCCAGCATTTCCTAGTGCTTGGATTAATGTTAAGTTAGGGTCAAAAGTTTCATAAGTTCCAGGTACCGTCACTTCGCCTTGTACTGTATATTTATAATTTAAGAGTCTTACAGAAACATAAGGGTCTTTTAAATAACTTAGTAGTTTAGATTTGATCAACTCTTCAGATTCTTGCAAAGAAAGTCCGGATACTTTTACTTTTCCTACAAATGGCAACTCTATATCTCCATTTTTGTCAACTAAATATCCCATTAATTGAATTAAGCCAGGAAAAGCACCACCGCCACCTCCCATCATGCCTCCTCCTCCGGCCATTTTGTTAAAAGGTATGGCACTGTCGGGATTTAAAGTTTTAATACTCACTTGTAAGACATCATTCACCTGAATTTCAAATTCTGGTTGGATCTCAGTGAGGTTTTCAAGGTTCATTTCATCTATACCTTGATAGTATATAATATCTTTTTTCGACGCACAACTGCTTATTAAAACAGCACATACTAATAATACGATAATCTTTTTCATGGTTGCAAATATAAATTAATTACATATTTTGAAAAGAAAATTTTTATATTTTTGCCATGCCATATTTAGGAAAAAATTATGAAGGCTTTAATAAGATTGGTTTTTTCAAAATTAAGGTTGATGTCAAAGTATCATGTGCCTCGAGGTTTAATCCTTGTGATAGATGCTTGCCTTTGTCTCGTTGCCTTAATTTTCACTTTTGCATTAATAAATACCACATCAAACTATCTAAAAGAAATAGATCGAGTCTTTTTACATTTCTCTATTATTTTCTTCATTCAGCTATTTGCAATTATTATTTTCAAATCTTATCTGGGTATTGTTAGATATACCAATCTAAAAGACGCAACCAAGCAAATACAATCAATCCTATTTACAGTGGTTTCGATATTTATTTTAAATATCGTGTCTGTCAATATGGGTGAAAACCAAATATTTCCTAATTCTGGAGCAATTATTTATGGTTTTATAGCTTTTACATTCCTTTTTTATTATCGCATCTTTATCAAACAGGCATTTCAAATTATTCATAAAAACAAATCCACAAAATACGTTTATATATTGGGGACTAGCCTTACGGATGTAGCGGTAGCAGAAAGTATAAATAACGATGCCCAAACCGAATATAAATTGGCTGGGTTTATTTCAGATACTGGAAAGTTACAGAAAAAGCGAATACTTACATTACCTATTTTTGATATCAATGATCTCAAAGCCACAGCAACACATAATACCATTGTTATAACAGGAGATAAGATTAAAAGATATAGCAGTGATAATAATAAGATAATTGGAACATTATTACATAAGGATTTCAATATCTATAAATTACCAGAGATAGAGAATTGGGACGAAAACTCAATATTGTCCAATATAAAAAAGGTTAATTTAGAGGATTTGCTTCAACGCAATCCTATAAGGTTGAACATATCAAAACTTCATAAGATATACAATAACAAAACGATCTTAGTAACTGGTGCAGCAGGTTCTATTGGTAGCGATATCGTCAGGCAACTAACAAGGTTTAATCCTAAAAATATTATCCTCCTTGACCAAGCTGAGACACCTCTTCATTCAATGAGTCTTGAATTAAATAATTCGTATCCTAATATTAATTATGAAAAGATAATTGCAGATGTTAGGAATAAGAAAAGACTAGAATTTGTCTTTGAAACTTTTAAGCCTGATGTTGTTTTTCACGGTGCAGCCTACAAGCATGTTCCGATGATGGAGTGTAATGCTATTGAAGCGCTAGATGTAAACTTTAGAGGAACAAAACATCTTGTTGACCTTTCTCACAACTTCAATGTTGATAGATTCGTATTTGTATCTACTGACAAAGCAGTAAACCCAACAAATATTATGGGAGCTTCGAAACGAAGTGCCGAAATTTATGTGCAGTCTGTATCTAGAAAGTCTACTAATAAGACAACGTTTATTACCACAAGATTCGGGAATGTTCTTGGCTCTAATGGTTCAGTGATACCTTATTTTAGAAAGCAGATTGAGAATAACGGACCTGTAACTGTTACTCATCCTGAAATTACACGATACTTTATGACAATCGACGAGGCTTGTCAGTTGGTTTTAGAGGCAGGAGCAATGGGTAAAGGAGGAGAAATATTTGTCTTTGATATGGGTAAGCCAGTCAAAATACTTGATCTTGCTCATAATATGATAAGACTTTCAGGTTTTAGACCTAATGTTGATATCAAAATTGAGTTTTCTGGCTTAAGGCCAGGAGAAAAGCTATACGAAGAATTATTGGCAGATAAAGAAAATACCCAGCCTACACACCACCAAAAAATAATGATTGCCAAGGCAACACATAATTTTGATAATTCTAAAATAAAACTACTAGAGGATTTAGTAGTTTTTATTAAAAATAATAATCAAAATAAAAGTATCAAAGCCCTTAAGCTTCTAGTGCCAGAGTTTGTAAACAAAAGCTTATTGGAGCAGATTGAAGAAGGAAAGAGTAATGCAAAAGTAAAGGCATAATCTCTTTCCTGTTTTATCTATAAATTAAAATCTGATTTTTATGGAGATTGTAATTGTACTCATTTATGCCTTGTGTTTAATTACTATTTTTTTTTATAGTTTATCACAGCTTAATTTATTACTGAATTATTTAAAAGCTAAAAGACTAGATCCAAAGACAGAAGTACTCGATACTTCTGACAGTATCCCTAAAGTAACAATTCAATTGCCTTTGTACAATGAATTGTATGTGACGGAAAGGCTTTTGGATAATATTGCTGAAATTGATTACCCTAAGAATCATCTTGAAATACAAGTTTTAGACGATTCGACAGATGATTCCATCATAACTACCAGACGCAAAATATCAGAGCTTCAAGAAAGAGGTTTAGACATTAAACACATTACAAGGACTGATAGAAAGGGCTTCAAAGCCGGTGCCTTGAAAGAAGGTTTGGAATTTGCCAAAGGTGAATTCATTGCCATTTTTGATTCAGATTTTTTACCTCAGTCCGACTGGTTGCGTAGAACAATACCTCACTTTAAGGATGAAAACATTGGTGTTGTACAAACGAGATGGGGTCATATAAATCGAAATTATTCGCTGTTGACAAAAATTCAGGCCTTTGCTCTTGATTTTCATTTCGTATTGGAACAAGTTGGGCGTAACTATGGCAATCATTTTATAAATTTTAATGGTACCGCAGGAATTTGGCGCAAGTCATGTATATTAGATGCAGGTAATTGGCATGGTGATACCCTTACAGAGGATTTGGATTTAAGCTATAGAGCGCAACTTAAAAAGTGGAAGTTTAAATATCTCGAAGAAGTAGAAACACCAGCAGAACTGCCCATTGTTATGAGCGCGGCAAGGTCACAGCAATTCAGATGGAATAAAGGGGCTGCAGAGAATTTTATAAAATTCAAATCTAAAATTATCAAAGACAAGGATTTGTCAAAATCTACAAAGTTTCAAAGTGTTTTTCATCTACTTAACAGTAGCATGTTTCTTGTGGTACTATTAACGGCCCTATTAAGTGTTCCTGTTTTATACATTAAAAAGGACCATCCAGAATTGGGATGGATTTTTCATATTCTTGCCTTTTTTGCAATTAGTACATTGATTTTCTTTTTGAGCTATTGGCAGTCTTATTCCAAAATACATGGTTCTGGATTAAAAAACTTTACAAAGTTTATTGCGATGTTTTTAGGATTTTTTTCCGTAGCTATGGGATTTTCTGTTCATAATACATGGGCTATTCTCGAAGGCCATTCTGGTAAAAAAACAGCGTTTATAAGAACGCCTAAATTCAACATCAACAAAGTAAAAAACAAAATAAACAAGAACATTTATGTGAATCATAAAATTGAATTTACTGTCATCTTGGAGCTAATTCTTTTTGTGTATTTTGGCTTTGCTATATTTAGTGCTTTTTATACTTCGGATTTTGGGCTAATCATTTTTCATCTCATGCTCTTTTTTGGTTTTGGTTTTGTGTCTTTAAAATCATTATTTCCAAATTAAAGTCATTCCTATTCATGACTTTAAAATACAAACCAAAAAATTTTATACTTTCCAAGAATCAAACAATTATTGTTACTGTTTTATTGACGGTGCTGTATGGTGTTTTGTCCAGTTTTGTGACAAGAAACGACTTTATTTTTCTTATTGTAGCAGTAATTACAAGTTTTTCACTCACTTATTTAGTGATAGATTGCTCTAACCTACAATTTAGACAATTGGTTTTTGTTTCGATATTAGTTCGATTGATTTTTATAGCTACTGTGCCTTTTTTATCACAAGATTTTTTCAGATTTATTTGGGATGGACAACTTTTAGCTCAAGGTATAAATCCGTATTTACATAACGTCGATTTTTACTTTGTAAATGCCAAAATTGGTAGTATCCAAAATGCTTCTGTTTTAAAAGAAGGTATGGGAAGTTTGAATGCGAGTAACTTTACGAATTACCCTCCGTTTAGCCAATTATTATATGCGTGTTCTGCGTGGATTTCAGGCGGTTCTGTAATGGGCTTTGTCATAGCTTTACGTTTATTCCTAATTGGTTTTGATCTGCTTTTTATGATATATGCTAAAAGGCTTCTGGAGTATTTAAATTTGGAGTCACGCTCACTCTTTTGGTATATCCTTAATCCGTTGACCATTTTAGAAATTACGGGAAACCTCCATTTAGAAGGAGTAATGATTTCATTTTTTGTAATGTCCCTTTATTTTATGTTGAAGAATAGGTTTTTATTGTCCTCTGTATTATTCAGTTTTTCCGTGACTGCCAAGCTATTGAGTTTGATTTTTATACCTTTTGTTATCAAATACATTTTTACAAAAAAAGGTTCAACGGGATATAAAAATACAACACTCTTTATCCTGTCATTTATAGTGTGCCTAGGGTTTCAATTTCTTGTTTTCTACGACAATGATTTGGTCTCAAATTTTACAGATAGTGTTGGTCTATGGTTCAATACATTCGAATTTAATGCCAGTTTCTACTACATATGCAGATGGATTGGTTACGAGATTGTTGGGTGGAATGTTATTAAGTTTTACGGCATGGTATTTCCAATACTTTACATCGTTTTCACAATTATTTTATTCCTCTTTTCTAAACAAAAATCAATTAAGGTCTTTAATATATTCTTACTCCAATTAACCGTTTATTTATTGTTTAGTACCACTATTCATCCTTGGTATATTTTGTTTCCATTAGGACTAAGTGTTTTTACACGATTTAGATTTCCAATTCTTTGGTCTTTGCTGGTTTTTTTAAGTTATTACACCTACACAAATGATGAATTCCAAGAGAGCACAATACTTCTAATTACGCAATATGGCATCTTGATAGGGTTTGTGTTATATGAATTGTGGAAAAATCCTTATGGTTTGCGTGTAGAAAAAAATCTAACCCCTAAATAAGCACCCAAAACTAAAAATGGATAAATTAGATAAGTAATAGAAACATCATCGACGTTTCCGTCACCAGGAGGAGGTGGACCACTACCAGGACCGCCTTGAGAGAATAATTCTACCGAGAAAAACATGAATAGAATAACAATGTAGGTGTCAGATTTTTTCAAAAAAGTGCTTTTAAATCAAAATTCAACGGTAAACTATAATTTTTTTCTTTTCGTTGCCAAAATTAGCATTTATATCCAATATATAGGTGTTATTTGGCACATCTGAACCGATTTTAATTCTTTTAAAATTCGAATCCATTTTGCCATTATCCATTTCTATAGTTTTTATCATTTTTCCATCTAATCCATACAACGTGATCTTATGGATTATATTTCCTTTTGAGCCATCCATAAAAAGAGTAATGTAATCTGAAGTAACAGGATTTGGATAGACTACAATTTCTTCCGATTGGGCAATTGTTGTCCCTAGTGTGGAGTTGTCATACAATATTTTAAAACGTTGGGGAGAAATGGATTCCGGGATATTTTCATCAACGGTAAATGGGTAATTAAACATTTGGTTAGGTAAAATTTCCTCAGATTGTCCAGTATAGTTGTCCTTTAGGTAAATAGAATAATCGGGGTTATCCGTATAAAAATTAGCTTGAAAGGTATAGGAGTTTAAAGATAAACCATATAAATTGAGCTCAGTTACCTCACCAATTGTAGGATTCTTTCTTTTTTCGATGCTTAAATAATTAGGATTGGAAAAGACACATAAGTTATCCGAATTATTCCAAAATTTAACAGCATCGAGATTGTCAATAGTATTTGAATAGTTATTACCATAAACCACTCGAATACCGTCATATGTTTTACCATTATCATCTGTTAAATTTAAATCTAATACAGACAAATCTGGTACACCAGCACCAAAGACGCTTGTTTGTGTTTCGCTATTATTTTTTGTAGATTCTTTAAAAGTTATTTCGGGATTTGATCCATTTGTTTGAATAAAAAAAGCTTGTTGTGGTTGCAGGTATTCATTTGCATCGGATGTCGACGGAGTACTAACACCAAAATCTATAACGGTACTTATAGTGGCCAAATCTTGGTCCAAAACCGCATAACCGCCAAGACTACCAAGTCTTGGATCCCAAGTATAAATATAATCCTGACTGACATCGTTTGAATTGTTTTGTATTAAATTGACCAAATCCACCTGAGATTGATAAGGATTACCTACCAAATTAAAATGTCCTGGTGTGTTAGAAAGGGTCTGGACTTCGAAATCTCCTACATGAATTTGCCCAGTGGTTCTTAAGGCGGTTGGAGGTCCAGCTGCAGTATTAGAATTAAGTGTTGCACTTCTATCGCCTCGAATTAAAATGGCATAAGCATCTCCTACCGAAAATGTGTCATTGATCGTATTTGTACTTGGTATTGCTGTCCAACCAATTTGATCGGTTTCGGGTGTTGTTGTGTTTTCACCTTCGTCCCAAAAAAACATCGAAGGGTTGCCCGACTCTGTAGGGTCAAAACCTAAGTTTGTGCCAAGGTCTGTCCCAGTAATGTGCGTGCCTAAACCTAAGGTTCCAGGTAAGTTTGTAGTAATATCAGGATTTGTAAGTCCTTCCTGCCAATTATCATTTATGGTAGGTTTAGTAGAATTTTGCGTATCGACAGATGAACTTAGGTATCTATAAGCTCTTATTGGATTTGGGTTCTGAACTACTGGAATAAATCTCCTCACCTCAAAGCCATTTCCAACTATTCTTGTTGAATCAGAAAGAGGTTCTAATACGGCTGTTGAATTCTCATCACTATCAAAAACAATAGTTCCTTCATTGACTATATCTCCAGAAACGCTGAGTTTCATAGCTGGATTAAGGATTAGCGTTGCTCCAGAACGCACTACCAAATCTACAATGCTTGTATTACTTGCTAACGTGACAGTTCCGCTGTTTACAAAAATATTTCTAACAGACGTCACGGAGGCATCATCATTATCCGGGTTAACTCCTACTCCTGCTGTAGTCCATGAGCCTTCGAATATATAATCGTTATCTCCATAGCCTGGAGTCATGTTTGCTACATTGGCAAATGGATTTATAGTAGTCCATTCATCATCATCCCAAATGGTATTTGCAGCTTTGACCTCAGGGATATGACGATAAGCTCTTCTGTCTCCATAATTCCAAGGAAGAAGAGGGTCAGAAGAATTGGAATTGTCTAAATCGCCATAAATATCAATCAATGAAGACTCATTATTATCTCTGGATAGATAATAGGCATCATTTCCATTACCTTGAACGATTCCAGAAATCAAATCTGGAGCAAATCCATAAAGAGAATTAAAGGCAGATGAACCACCTCCATTATCAAGTGCCACTATATAATAGCCCTTCGGCTGAATAATTCCTGTTAATTGTACGCTTCCATTCGCACTTTCATTGTGAAGAAAATAATTGGTTACGGAAAGATCGATAGCTTCCGTACCAGCGTTATAGAGTTCAACAAATCTTCCATCGGAATCATCAGAAGGATCTGCCACCTCGGAGATGATTAATTCCGGTAGGGCTATGATGTCAAATGTACTGCTTATCACATCTGTTTCGCCACTAGAGGAAGCTGTCAAGCTAAAATCCTCGCCTAATTGGGTATGCACAAGATTGGAAAAACTTGCGACTCCATTTACCGGACTTACTGTTACTGGAGCTCCTGTTAATGTTCCGGTAGATGTTATGGTGACTTGTGCGCTGAAATCTGTATCTATATTCCCTAAACCATCCGTATAGGCAACCTGTACTTCGCTCATCGTTTCGTTGACGACAGAAGTGCTAGGTTGTCCTACGAATTCCAATTTGTTTCCAAGAATTTGAATCGTATGGTTGTTGCCTTCAAATCCAGTAACATCTCTAGAAATCATAGACCCTGTATTCTTTACAAAGAAATTATCATTACCATTATCTATCGCCATTTGAATAATTTCGCCTTCGATGGCAAAGTCTGGATCGATAAATACGTTTACAGTATATTCTTTGGTTGTCCCGTTGGAAATGGTCATTTCACCATTGTTTGTGGTTACCTCGATGATAAGTTCGTTATTTTGGATGTCCAAAATTTGGTCTCCTTGTGATACATTATTGCCATCGCCCGCCAATCTAATGCCAGCAATTACCTCACTCCAATTAGCGGTATTGTTTGGCCCGGGGATAACTCGCACATGTGTCAATTCTGTCACTAAGCCATCGCCACCGATATCTTGAATATTGAATTTAAATACAGGCACAGAACTTGACGCGTTTATGGCTTGGTCTACAAGGATGTTGCCAGAAGTAACTTGCGTAATCGGTGGTTGTATATCTGTATCTATATCGTTGGCTAAACCTCTAAGCTCTATATTATCAATGCCTGAAAATCCATTTATACCATTGTTTTCAAGTAAATAATTTATCGAAAATTCGTTGGCAACACCTATAGGGAAACTTTCAGTACCCCATGTATTAGTGCCAACACCATCTCCAGCATAAGTATTTGTAGTTGCCACAATTCCATTTTTAACAAGCTCCATTTGTGCTATATCATTAGCCCCATCATAACCTATATATTGGTAATCGAATCGAAATACAAGATTTGTATATCCAGAAACATTAATGGTCTCGAAACTCACCGTAGCAACTCCAGAAGTTCCATTACCTTCGTCATCCAAATCATTTTCGCCGAGAATAGTATTGGCAAATAAGGTAAAATTCAAAGGTGCCGCTTGAGACATACCTATAAGACCGTAATAACCGTCATCGTCCCAGCCATTATCAAAAAAAGGCGTATCATTGGTGTAGTTCCAAATAGGGCCATTCCCGTCAAAATCTTGTTGAACAATAATATCATATAATACATTCCCCACCAAAAAATCAGATTTATCATTTACACCAGAACTTTCTGCATTAATTTCAGCAAGTTTTCCACCATAAGATAGGCCTGCGGAAAGTCGTACATAAACAGGTGTGGGATCAAGCATGCCATTAGTGGGGCTAAGCACCACCGAGGTTGCATAGCCAGCATCTGGCGTGGTAGATACCTCAAAGCTATTCGCTTCTCCAATATTAAAAAGCGTAGGTGCAGTAACCGTAACATCCTCCGTTAAGTTTTCGCCTTCTACAGTAAAACTTTGTTCAGGCGATGGCCCTTCACCTAATGTATAACTAAAGTTTGCAAAAGACGTATTGGAAAGCGTGATGGACGGTGTGAGCTCGGTGACTGTGACATTTACATCTTCAAACCCATCGTTAGCGCCATTCATGTCGAATGTAAATCCTACAATGATGGTATTAATTCCTGTAACGTCTATTATTGTTGGGCCAATGGCCAAAGTACCAGTACCTGTAATGGCTGTTCCCAAATCGATTTCTGCTCCTCCGTCTAATTTGTACCACCATTGAAACTCTTCATCTCCAGCATTAAATCCGCTTCCTGTGGTGTTTCCAAAGGTTTCTATGGCAACTTCATTTTCTCCAGAAACATCTATCGCAAAAGTCTCAAATTTACCTTCGCCACCCCAATCTTCACTTTCAATTAAACCGTCAACGGCACTAGATCTAAAATAATTATCACTATTGTCCGAACTTGGCTCAGTATCATAATAAATCAAATAATTCGTTCCACAATCTTCGTCTCCATTGGCCAGCGGCGGATTACTAGAAGTATGGTTTAGATTAGTAGGGCCGCTAACGCCGTTATAAGGAAAAGGCGTCGGATTGCCTGCGCAAGACACCGATGTTACCGTCGCCTGTAAATCGATTTCCTGTGTGATGGCGCTTGTACTAGCAGCTGTTAAGATACCACTATACAGATCTTCGGGCAAGCCTGAAGCTAAACGAATGTAAACAGTTGTTGCAGAAACACTGCCACCTATTTGAGCCAATGTTACCGAAGTTCCAAATCCGGCACCAGAAGTTGTAGAAACTTCAAAATTGGTTGGTGCCGTAATCGTGATGTCAGAAATAAGATTCGTGCCTTCGGCTGTAAAGGACTGCTCGGTAGAGGGTCCACTTCCTTCTTCATATTCGAAACCAGATATTGCTGATTCTGAAAGACTAATGTTTGGCGTGGAAGCGGTAGTTATGTCGATATTTTGAATTCTCCAATCCTCAGAACCTGCACCAGCGGTTTCATCGTAAATAAAAGCTAAAAATCCTGTACCTGTAGCACTCGACGCATTTACGCTAAAGGTGTCTGGGGCAGAAAGAGTATTGTCTGTTGATGTATTACTAGGATTAAATACAAAATCTGTCCACGTGGCCGCAGTCGGATCGCCTAAACCATCATAATCGGTGGAGTAGGCCAATCTAAATTCGCCAGGTTCATTTGTGGCATTACCAAAACGTTCACTGGTCGTTACGTCGATTTGTATCGTAGCATAATTATCAAAATTAATGTTGAAGTCAGACACCAACCAATCGATATCATCTAGTGGCGCACTGTCTCCATCCCATCCATTCATGGCGTACTCACCATTACCATTGGTACAACTCCAAGAATTGCCTCCAGATTGATCAAAAGGTGTCCACTCTGTTGCATTACAGTCCGAAAAATCCTCTGAATAGGGCAGAGAAATAGGCGCTGGCAAATCATTGTCTTCAATCGTTAAGTTAAACGTGTTTATGGAACCAATTTGTGCATTATTACCACCTGAAATGTTTTGAAGTGTAAATATTAAGGTCTCATCATTTTCGTCAATCAAATCGTCGGTCAGATTGATGCTTAGCGTTTGATTGGCAGAAGAATTTGCAGGGAAAACTAGCGTTTGAGTGGTGTAATTATTCACATCTGCAGCATTGCCAAATGTCAGAGCGACATCGATGCTTGTAGAATTGTTTGCATCTTCGTTTATTATAACCAACGGAATGTCTATGGTTCCGTCGCCTTCGTTTACAGTTGCAGAAGCATTGACAAAACTCACCT
>JAUIFC010000281.1 GCA_030429455.1 Bacteroidia bacterium
AAACCACATATAGCATTGGTAAAGCATTTGGGATGACAAAGGGAAGGACTTCATTTGTCATCCCAAATGCTTTACCAATGCTATTTGTGGTTTTCCCTTCTGGCGCTAAGTGGCTTTTAAACTGCGCTGTAACTGTTGTATCTGTTACATCTTGATATGTCCCAGGCTGATTGAGCTCATGAGAACTTAAACCAGTTCCGGCTTTAGGCGAATAGGGTTGTATGGTATAACCTTTGTAAATCCATCCTTTTTTGTAAATCTGAGCCAGTAACCACCAAACGGATTCCATATATTTTGGGGTGAAGGTAATGTATGGATTTTCCATATCTACCCAGTATCCCATCTTTCTAGTCAGATCGTTCCAGACATCCGTATAACGCATGACTGTTTTTTTACATGCCTCGTTATATTCTTCAATAGAAATTCCCTTACCGATATCTTCTTTTGTAATTCCAAGCTCTTTTTCGACGCTGAGTTCTACAGGTAATCCATGCGTATCCCAACCTGCTTTTCGGTTTACTTTATATCCTTTTTGAGTTTTATAACGACAAAAAATATCTTTTATCGCTCTTGCCATAACGTGGTGAATTCCAGGTAATCCATTTGCAGATGGCGGACCTTCAAAAAATATAAATGGCTTGTCGTCAGACTTTTGAACAACACTTTTATTAAATATGTCTTTTTCTTGCCAATACTCTAATACCTCAGAAGCAGTATCAACCAAATTTAACCGCTTATATTCTGGAAAATTTTTACTCATTATTAATGGTCTTTTTTGAAGTTTGCAAAATTAATGAATTTATACTGCATCATAATTAGAAATATTAATTCTTTCGTTAACAGCCAAATATTAATAGCTTATAGCCTATCATTTCTATTATCTATTTAGAATTTTGAACACAAAAAAAGAAATAAAATTCTACAATATTTTACTGCTGAAAATAAAAATGAGATAACACAGAATAATACCTTTACTTTATGATTTTATTTTAAATTTGACCCAAAACTATGACTAATGAAAACTAACTATCTACACATCTTATTTTTTGGAGTTTTTCTTCTTTTTAATTTCAACACTTATGCCCAAGATCTTCCACCAGAAGGCGATCCTGGCAAATGTTACGTAAAATGCATCATACCTGACCAATTTGAAGAATACACCGAAACCATCGTTGTAACCCCTTCTTATAAGAAACTCAATGTTAAACCACCTACTTATAAAACTATAACAGAACAAGTTATAGTAAAAGAACAATCTAAGAAATTGAAAGTTATCCCTGCTGTTTACGAAACTGTATCTGTAAAATATGCCTCCAAAGCAGATTCGAAAAAACTAAATGTGATACCTGCTACTTTTATCGATAATACAAAAGTTGTCGAAGTGTATCCAAAAACAGGAAGATACGAATACATTATTTTAGAAGACTGTCCTTCTGCAAATAAGGAAGAGTGTATGGTTGCTTGTTATGTCGAATATCCCGAGCAAGTAGAAACTGTTGCCTACAAAACTCTGAAATATGACGCCAACACCGAAGATGTATTTATACCAGGTGATGACGCCTATTATGAAAAAGTTGTTGTCAAAACTCCTGCAAGAGTTGAAGAAATCATAATCCCAGCAGAATACCGAACAATTGAAAAAATTGTAGTTGATGAACCTGCCAAAGTGGAAGAAATAATAATACCCGAAGTTACTAAAGAAGTAACAAAAACAAGATTGGTTACAAAAGGTGGTTTTACTGCTTGGGAAGAAGTAGACTGCGGTATTGTAGGAAAAGCCAATATATTGCCAATTTTATACGAATACAATAGTGCAAAAATCACTTCTGAATCTAAAAAAATTATTGACGACAATCTTTTGAAGCTCATGAGAGACAAGCCTAATCTAAATATTGAATTGAATTCGCATACAGACTCTAGAGGCGATGATTCTTACAACATGGCACTATCTCAACAAAGAGCTCAATCTGTTGTAAACTATCTTGTAAGCCAAGGCATTGCTAGAGAAAGACTTTTGGCTAAAGGCTATGGAGAATCCAGATTAAAAAACATTTGTTCAAATGGCGTTCCTTGTACAGAGGCTATGCATAAAGAAAATAGAAGAACAGAATTTAGAATTATAAATGGTATGATGAGATAAATCATACGATTTAATCAAAAACAATAAAAGAGCAATTTAAGAATTGCTCTTTTTTATTTCAATAAATTCAACTTTAAATTTTTGTTTGCTTAAAACAATTACGCCAAATTGAAACTTTAATTCCTCTATCATAAGGTTTTCAAACTTGTAATGAAAATCCCAATCATATTGATTTGTGTTGTTTCCTTGGTAAATATAATATTCGTTTCTGCTATTGGATAATATGTTAGTTATTTCGTTTAAAGTCATATTATCGGCCTGAATTCTATCCTCACTAATCAAGTAATTATTCCCTTGATTACCCCAATTGATCTGGTTTTCGTCCCATAAAAGACCACCATTTTCCACTATAAATACATTGGCGTAAATTTCTTTTTTTTGAACATCTAATTTGACATCAAGAACTTTTAACAATTCCTTTTTTATTTTTTTCCTTTTACTATCCCAAATGCTTTTTTCGCAAGAAAATTCAATACCATCTTCCAGTTCCGAAGTGATGTACAACGGCGACACATCCAATAATTTACTCAAGAAAAACTTTAAATTACCATTAAATTTTACTCTGTCATTCGCTATTGAAAATTCGTCGGTAGTAGTTTGATTTATTTTAGATATAAAAATATCAAGATCGGCATGCTGATCATCCTTAACTTCCTGTTCAACAATGGATTGCTTAAACCTAAAAACATCATTAAGTTCATAAACCTTTGGCTTAACTCGACTTGAAAACTTCTTTAGCTTATTTACACTTAGGTCAGAAGGACTGCCTTTCCACAAAACTTTACCTGTATTATCTAGTAAAACGCTGTATGGTCTATACATAACTTCAAACCTTTTTATGTTTTCGTTCTGATAGTCGTTAAAAACGGCAAACTCAATATTATGTTTGTTTAAAAACTTATTTATTGTAAATTCATCTTCATCTGAAATTCCCACCATAAACACCTCATCCTTAAGCTGTTTCTGATATATAGAC
>JAUIFC010000282.1 GCA_030429455.1 Bacteroidia bacterium
CTCTTATTTACATTTCAACTTACAGAA
The DNA here is from genome assembly GCA_030429455.1 of Bacteroidia bacterium. GTDB lineage: Bacteria > Bacteroidota > Bacteroidia > Flavobacteriales > Flavobacteriaceae > Psychroflexus. The sequence continues at coordinate 28 of JAUIFC010000282.1, forward strand.
AATGGCCCACCATTTGGTGGTTCGCAAGCAGAGTATATTCGTCTTTTTAAGGAAAAATTTGATTTAGACATTCTACAGGAAAGTTACAATTCTTATCCAAAAAGGCAGGGCAATGAATTGTTTATCAAATTTTCAAAACGACCTTAAAACGTGAAATTCAGAACAGAACTTGCGTCCAAAAAAGCCATAACAAACATAGATTATAATAGCAAATTGCTGTTTTTAGGGTCTTGTTTTGCTGAAAATATAGGCAGTTTCTTTTCTTCTCATCGCTTTCACACGACTATAAATCCGTTAGGAATTCTCTACCATTCAACAGCTATTTCCAAGTCTATATCTATGGCTTTTGATGATGGCTTCGATAGCGAAGAACACATTTTTCAGCATAACGACTTATGGACTTCTTTTTATGTGCATTCCAGTCTATCTCAACCGTCAAAATCTGAATTCGTAACTCTTTTGAACAAAAGGCTAAAAGCTCTTAAAGCATCTATTTTAGAAGCCGATGTTATTTTTATAACCTTGGGCACAGCGCATGTTTACGAACATTTAAAATTGGGAATGGTCGTATCGAATTGCCATAAAGTACCTCAAAGAGAATTTCAGAAAAAAAGTTTATCTCAAGAAACCATCACTAAGGACTTACAAGAAATAATTGACAACATTAGCGCTGTGAACCCACATGCCCGAGTTGTGCTTACGCTTTCTCCTGTCCGATATCTTAGAGATGGATTTGAGGAAAACCAATGGAGCAAGTCTTTACAGTACATTTCGATAAAAGAATGTGTACGCTATAATACCAAAACCTATTACTTCCCTAGTTATGAATATGTTTTGGACGATTTGAGAGATTATAGATTTTATAAAGAAGACCTTGTTCATCCTAACCAATTGGCATTGCATTACATATGGTCGAAAATAATTGAAAGTTTTTTTTCCACTGAAACGAAAGATACATTAAAACAAGTTGAAAAGATAAACAAACGGCTACAGCACAAATTTTTTCATCCTGATTCTTTAGAGTCTACTCATTTTAAAGAAAAAACGAAACAACTTATTGAAGGTTTAGTTATGCAATTTCAAAACATTCAGTTTTAGAATTAAGTGAAGCTTATGTGAAGAATACGGTATTTACCGTATTTCAAAACTTAATAATGCGAGTTCGATTCATTATAGCTTGTTTCTCAGTACTATAACATAACAGACAGCACAATTAAATTTGTAACACCCCTATAATTCCCTCTAGAGAATATTGTGTGACAGAATTTCCTCCCTAGAGTGAGAATAAAGGAGGACATTGATTGAAAATCAATACATTAACCCATTTTTGATATGAAACTCATGTTAATATCATAAGACATTCAGCAAATAGAATTGTATAAAAGTGCTAGTCTAAAACATACTCCATGACAAATTGGAGTATATTTAATCCAAGTAGGTTTTTACCAAATCTACATCTATTGGTTTAGAAATCATTTTATCGATAACATCACTCATGTCTTCGGCACGTTGTTTATCTCGAGGATCAATGGAGCTAGAGCATATTAATGCTGTGCATGAAGGTTGTTTTAACTTGTCTTTGTATTTTTCGATCACTTCCCAGCCGGTAGTTTCGGGCATATTTAAATCGATAAAAACCATGTCATAATCGTCTTCCATTCTTTCTTCAATTTGCGCTAGATTGGCCGCAGTGAATACTTCAACATCGACATCCAATTTTTTTTGTAACTGAAATTTTGCGATTCTTAAAAAAATTAAATCATCATCTATTAATAGAAATTTATATGCTTTACTCATCCCATATGACTTTAAAAGAAGCGCCTTTGCCTAGAGCAGAGTTCACTTCTATAGTTGTTCCAATAATTTTTGCGTGGTGTTGTGTAATAAAAAGCCCAAGACCTTGGCCAATTTTTTCTCTATCTAACCTGGTGCCTAATCTAAATAACAATTCCGCATTGTTTGGCAGGTCGAATCCTGAACCATAGTCTTTTACCTCTATGAACAGCTTTTTTTCTAAATACCCAACATTGATATCAATCATGCTGTCATGTTCTTTCATCCCATACTTAAGGGCGTTGGATATAAGATTATGAAATATACTATCAAAAAAGATTGGTAAGGTTCTTATTACGATATCGTCTTTACAATTTAGATTCACTTTTACATTTTGACGAGAAATTTCAACTTTTTCGAGGTTAACAATGCGTTCTAAAAATTGTTTTACATTAATATCCTCTAACTTTTGATATTCTGCTTCTTTTTCTTCGGTAAGCAGTCTCGTAAGATTGCTTAAAGTTTTGTCCAAGGCATGGACACTTGTTTTAAGCATCTCTATATAAGCTTCCGAATCATCAGGATCTGCCTCGATCATTTCGAATAATCCTAACATATTGGCTACAGAGTTTCTGATGTTATGCGATGTGATGTAGCTGTGTTCTTGGAGGCGTTTATTTTTATCTGCTTCAACTTCAAGTAATCGTTGTATTTCCAAGCTCTTGTCTGCGAGTTCTGTGATTTCGACACCAACGCATAGGACTTCCTCAATGACTCCCTTTTCATTGGTAACTCCATAAAATTCCCAGTGGTTTGACCTCACTCTCCCATCTTTATATGGTTTTCTTAGCACAACAGGGTGTGGAACATTTGGAAATTTAAAACATAAAGAAACGACCTTGTAGGTCTTAGCATGATCTTCTGGAATAATGGCATTTAAAGAATTCGTACCTATTATTTCCTCTAACTTATATCCAAATCTATTTAGAAAGCAATTATTAGCATAAGTATAATTCCCTAAAGCATCTGTTTTGATATAGAATATACTATCGGTTTCTACCAATGCTCGATAGGATTTAAGCAATTCAAGTGAGCGTTTCTCGCTCTCCTTTAAATTGGTAATCTCGTTATGACAACCTAATAAGCGTATAGGTTTTCCATTTTCATCCCGAATAGCAACTCCTCTGCACCTTACCCAAACATCGGTCATGTCCTAAAATAGGTTGACATCTAAATTGTTAATAAGTCAACTTAAATTAGGATTAAAATGAAAAACAGTAAAACTTACAACGAGGCTT
>JAUIFC010000283.1 GCA_030429455.1 Bacteroidia bacterium
CTGTGTTGTGCCCATGTTGTATCAAGATATGGAACGAGAAGATACGCCTTTTTGGAGTTACTTCTGTCAAATAAGCGATAGCACCACAAGTTATGGTTCGTATTCAGGAGCAGTACCTAATGAAAAAATTACTTGGGGTAAATTGGATATTGACACACCAAAATTCATAATAGAAAGTGATGCCACTATAGTAGCACCACTCATTTTTGCCTACCTCTTAAATATGTAACTATGAAGAAGAATGACCAGCATTTAAAACGAGTTATTGTTGGTTTTAAAAAACTCACACCCGAAGTATGAGCACTTTTAGTAGAAAAATATCCTGACGGTTATGACAAACTCTACGTTATCAAATTCAGAAACGCTAAAACGAATGGATTGCGTATGTTGAAGTTATTATAGTAGATACAAATATTTAGTAAAGGTAAGTTCCAAATTAGAAATTATATTGGCAAATTACGAAGAAGACGATTACGAAGATTATGTCGATGACAATCCAAATGCCACTAAAGATTTTGATGTTAACGATTATTAATCCAAATTAAAAAGGCAATGAATGATACAACTATAAAAACAGAAATGGGAACATTCATCAATTGGAACAATGGATTTTATACCTTTAAAACGGAAGATGATATTATTGTATTTTAAGGTATTAGCAGAGAGGATCAGGCAAGTATATTCTTCAAGATTATAAATATATCGACGCTAATTTTGAAGTGACATATTCTGAATCCTTAGGCGATTTAGATGATGATTTTTTTATTTATCATATCGAAAATTTATAGCTAATAGAACAATGAAAAAAAAATAACTTGTCGTTACCTTGTATTGATGTTTTAGAAACGACAACAATTGATACAAAGACTATTGGTTGTGCTGATAGTTGAACCTCTGAAAATTAGGTAGATGTAAAACTATTTAGCCATCAAGTTACATTTACAAAAAGAAGGTAAATGTAATTTTAATACCACAAATTATGTATTAAAGCAAAATCATTTCAGAACTACTAGCACTAGTATTCCTATTTAGTATGTTGGATTGGAAATCCATAAAACCTCAAAATGTTACTATTACAATAAAGCACCCTGACATGTTAACTCAATTTTTACCACGATTTATAAATGATATTAAGGAAGAGGCTAAAAGCAGATTGTGGTTTTTTCAATGTTTTCCCTTAAAAATAAGCCTAGCTTCCGTTGAACTACAGCCATACACATTTTGCTTACCTGCTGTAAAAGTCCTAGGACGTATAGAGGTATACAATTATTTTAAGTCGTAGCATTTACTTCTTGCCTTTGCGCTCTTTTGGCTTCAGTTTATATAAGAATTTAAATTGCTGGATTGTACGTTGAGTGGCAGGTAATAAGTTGTGCTTTCGTCATTTCATTTTGTTCCATATAGCATAAGTATTTCATGGTTGCTCAAGGCATAAATTTACTTTATGAAAGGGATGGTGGTGCGAAGTTTAAAACTTCGCACAACAAGGCAAGTTATTTTATTGCTGTTTTCAAAAAGAAATACGGAACAACGCCAAAGAAATACCTTCAGGAGATAATGGCTTAAAATTCTGAAAAACGACTATCCAGAATAAAGTTATCGTCTGTTAGTGTGTTTAGGAAGCTGATAATTAAGTCTTTTTCATTTTCAGTGAGGGGAATTCCTAAGCCATTTTCATTAACAAAAAGTGGATCAATGTTTTCAGTATTTGCCACGCCATTATCATAATGATCTAAAACGTCCTTTAAGGTTGAAAACCGACCATCATGCATGTAAGGAAAAGTTATGGCGATGTTTCTTAGTGTAGGCACTTTAAATTTATACAAATCGTTGTCTTGACCTGTAACTCGTTTTCTGCCAATATCATTGTATTGAGGATCAATGGGTAATCCATTATTTCGGAAACTTTGATCTGTAAATAAGACGCCAGAATGACAAGATGCACATTTAGTATCAAATAAAGTTTTACCTTGTTGTTCTTCAGTGTTAAAAGTACTGCCTTCATTTCGCATTACTCGATCGTATTTTGTGTCTGCCGAAACCATCATCATCATAAATTGGGATAAGGCTTTCAGCATATTTTCGGTATCAATCTCTCCATTGTCAAAGGCCTTTTCGAAATCTTCAACATATTGAGGGTCTGCTTTCAATTTTTCTAGCACATTGGTTATGGATTCGTTCATTTCCACTTCGGTGGTGATTGGGACTATAGGTTGTGCATCTAAATGAGGAACACTGCCATCCCAATTGAACTCTTTCATAAAAATAAGGTTTTGTAAGCCTTGAGCATTCCGTGTTCCCAGTGCCCCATTTACACCGTGACTTACGATATGCGTATGATGTGTGAACGAAAATTCTTGAATATGGCAAAAACCACAAGAAATAACACCTGTTGAGGATAATCTGCCGTCATAAAACAGCTTTTTACCTAAGTCAAATCCTTCTTGGGTTGGGCGATTATTAGCGATATCGTAAACAGGTAAAGGGAAATTTTCTGGAATTTCTAAGTCCAGATAGGTGTATTTTTTTTCTTGTTCCGCATCTTCTTGACATGAAAGGAATACACATAAAAAACAAAATATACCTAAAAGCCTCATTTAATTCAATACTATTTCGAAAGATTTGACCATGTTTTGAGCGATTTTTGGTGCGTTTTCAGGGTCAATTTGAATGTCATCTTTATCTGAAAGAACAAGCGCATAATCACTTTCAAAAATTTTCAACACATCCAACTCAATGTTTACTTGAGGTGTTTCAGCATCGCTTACAGCTAAAGGTTGAAGAAAGTCTAACGTAATTTCTTTGTAATTGTCTAAAGATGTTCCATGACTGCCAACATGAAATTTGAAGTCCTTATCAGTTTCGGTAGAAGAGGAGTAGGTGCCTTCCATTTTTAAGAAAATATATCCAGCAGCCCAAGCCCATAGCATGCCATTTTCTTCCGCCGTTGGCACAAAATTATTTACACCATTTAAAGGATATTTGCTTTGGTCTATACCAAAACCTAGTCTTATAGAAGTGTATCTGTTGGCATCGACATTCATTAGACTTATCGATTTACTAGATTGAAACTCTTCGTTGATTAAAAAATA
>JAUIFC010000284.1 GCA_030429455.1 Bacteroidia bacterium
GATGGAATTTTAAAGGCAACGGTTCTCTATCCTACTGGTGGAGATGAAGCAATTAAATTGGCTTTGAAAATCCTAGATAACGAATCTATACCTAAAAATAACATTCTCTCGACTACTATTATCAACGAGTTGAACGCTGACATTATGAACAACCAATTTGAAAAGATAAATGATCAACAAGATCAAATGGAAGAACAGTTGGCTGCGATAAAATTACAAGAGGAACTTTATTATTCGCAAAACAACCTTCTTAAAATTACAATGGCATTGTTGGCAATTATTCTAAGCCTTACAGTATATAGCGTTTATTCCATCTTTGCAATTCGAAAGAAAAATAGGCAACTGGAATTGACTAACGAAAAGGTTACCGTGCAGCGGAATCAAATCGAAAAAATTGCGAAGGAGATCAAAATAAGCAATGAAGCAAAGCTAAATTTTTTCACAGGGCTTTCTCATGAATTTAAAACGCCCCTCACGTTAATTTTAAGTTCTATAGAGTCGATAAGCGACTATGCTAAAGAAAAAGGCTCCAGAATGGGGAACGAAATAGAGTTAATACATAATAACTCCAATAGGTTATTGAGATTAATTAATCAATTACTTGATTTTAGAAAAATCGAAGACCGTAATTTTAATCTAAAGGCATCCAAAACTAATTTATACAACTTTTCAAAATTAATATTCCAAGATTTTGAAAGGGAAGCCATGAAAAGAAATATTGATTTCAAATTAACTTCCAATAATGAATCCTTGGATATTTTTATAGATAGAAATTTAATGGATAAGGTATATTTCAATCTTCTTTCCAATGCATTTAAGTTCACACCAGACAATGGTAAAATAGGTGTATATATAAAAGATGATGAAAGTGCCAATATTGTGAAAATTCACTTTAAGGACACAGGAATTGGAATACCTTCGAACGAAATAGATGGTGTTTTTCAAGCATTTTTTAAAGGTTCTAATAATAGAAAAAACAGCTCCGGCGTAGGTTTACATTTGAGCAAGGAATTTGTGGAGATGCACAAAGGTAATATTGAAGTTGAATCTCTACACGGTACGGAGTTTATTGTATCACTTTACAAAGGTCAAGCACATCTAGATGAATCAGAAATCATATCGGAACAAGATTTGGTTGATTCCAATATAATCGATTTTTCTTCTGACCAATTAATAGATGATAATTATTTAATTCAGGCTCCTAGCAAAAACAAAGAGAAATATTCAGTTTTGATAATTGAGGACAATAAAGATCTTTCTTTGTTCCTTAAAAATAAACTACAGTTGGAGTATGATATTCATTTATCAGATGGTACGGATGCAATTGAGAAAGCTTTTGAGACTATTCCGGATATTATACTTTGTGACATTAATCTTCCGGATAAAGATGGCTTCGAAATTTGCGAGATTTTAAAAAAGGATTTGCGTACATCGCACATACCTACTGTAATACTAACTGCACTAGGCAATAAGGAATCCTATATCAAAGGACTTCAATCCGGAGCAGATTTGTATCTTACGAAACCATTCAGCTATTCTATTTTGATTCAGTCAATTAAGTCTTTGCTCTATAATAGAGAAAAACTCAGGTATTATTTTACCAGTAACATCCATAAAATTGAAGAAATAAATTCCTTTGGGGATATAGAACAAAAGTTTATTAGCCAATTAAATACATTGATAAATGATAATTTGGGCAATTCTGATTATTCAGTTGAAAATCTGGCCGAAAATCTTACTATCTCACGTGTCCAGTTATACAGAAAGGTCAAGGCAATTATGGGTATAAGCATTAGTGATTACATAGGCAATATCCGCTTGGAAAAGGCTAAAACCATGCTCGAAAATGGCTCATTAACAGTTTCAGAAATTGCTTATGCCAATGGTTTTTCTTCTCCAAATTACTTCTCTACTGCCTTTAAAAACAAATACGGTATTTCCCCTGCGGCGTTTCGTAAGTCTGTTTGAGTTACAGTTCAACCATTCCTTCCAACACTTTTCATCTTAGAAGTAACAATATCGAACATAATGTAACATGAATATACTTGCTACATGCTCGATAATGTTAAAAAATTATTTTAAAATATTAACAATCAATTACTTAACATTTTGTGATATGTTTCTTAACCAAAGCATAACACATTGACACATTATCAAATTACACACTTCATTTTTGCGAATACTTTAGTGACATCACTAGAGAATTACGATTATGAGAAAAATATGGATTTGGTCGATTACCGCTGCATTGGCTGGTTTTCTTTTTGGCTTTGACACAGTAGTCATCTCAGGAGCCGATAAAAAACTACAAGCATTATGGCAATCTTCCGATATGTTCCATGGTACAGTTGTAATGGCGATGGCCTTGTGGGGAACCGTAGTTGGGGCAATTTTGGGTGGTATTCCTACGAATAAGATTGGGAGAAAGAAAACTTTATTATGGATAGGTATACTCTATACAGTATCTGCATTAGGTTCGGCTTTTGCAAATGACCCTATAACTTTCGCAATATTCAGATTTATTGGTGGTCTGGGAGTAGGTGCATCAACCATAGCAGCTCCTGCCTACATTTCTGAAATAGCTCCACCAAAGGACCGTGGGAAGTTGGTAGGACTTTACCAATTTAATATAGTTTTCGGCATTTTAATAGCTTTCTTATCGAATTACTTGTTAAGCGGTGTTGGAGAAAATGCATGGCGATGGATGATAGGCGTAGAGGCCATACCTGCATTTGTTTATACCCTGTTCGTACTTACGGTTCCAAAAAGTCCAAGGTGGTTGTTGACCAAAATGCGTACTGATGAGGCGAAAAAGGTATTACAACTTATCAATCCTGAACAAGATCCAGAAGTATTGTTGCTAGAAATTAGGACAGAAAGCAAAAACAACGTTTCCGACGAAAATATACTTATAAAGAAATATAGGTTTCCACTGATGTTGGCTTTTTTAATTGCAATGTTCAATCAATTTTCTGGCATCAATGCATTTCTTTATTATGCCCCTAGAATATTCGAAGAGGCAGGCTTAGGCGAAAGTACCGCTCTATTAAGCAGTATTGGGATAG
>JAUIFC010000064.1 GCA_030429455.1 Bacteroidia bacterium
GAAAAGATTTTGGTCAAGAGATTGAAGAAAAACTTAAGGACATCGCTGAAAGCTTAAACGCTAAGGCAAGTATTTATATTCAAGACCAACCACTAGGAACAGGTCATGCCATTATGAGTGCTGAGCCGTCTTTGAGCGGACCTGCGGTAATTGCTTACGCCGATACCCTATTTAAAGCGGAGTTTACAATTACTGAAGACACAGATGCGATGATTTGGGTAAAACAAGTCGATAACCCACAAGCCTACGGTGTTGTAAACTTAAATGACAAAGGTCACATTACAGAATTGGTTGAAAAACCAGAAGTTCCTGAGTCGGATCTTGCGGTAATTGGCATCTATTATTTTAAAGATGTAGGTGTTTTAAAAGCTCAGCTTCAAGAAGTTCTGGACGAAAATTTACTTCGTGGTGGAGAATATCAGATCAATGATGGCATTAAAAAAATGCAATCTAAAGGTTATGTCTTTAAACCTGGCGAAGTAAACGAATGGATGGATTGTGGCAACAAAACGGTTACAGTTCAAACCAATAAACAGATTTTAGAACATTTGAAATTTAGTAACGAAAAATTAATAGCCGACAATATCGAAATTCATAATTCGGAAATTACGGAGCCTTGTTTCATTGCCGACGGTGTAAAACTCATCAATGCAAAAGTTGGCCCACACGTTTCCTTAGGAAAAGGCACAATTGTTGAAGACTCTACCATCTCGAATAGTCTTGTACAGGAAAATGCTTTGATAAAAAACGCCAACTTGGACAATGCGATGATTGGAAATTACGCAAGTTTTGATGGTAATTTTACAAGCATTAGCATAGGAGATTATTCCGTTTTAGAATAAATGCGAAACCTCAACATCATCTTATTTTTGTTGTGTTCCCTATTAGGGACAACTTACAATCATGCTCAAATTGAAGATGATGTTGAGGTATCTGATTCGATACCAGGAAATATTGATGAAGAAACATTTAAAATAAAATTTTTTAAGGCACTCTCTGAACGAGGCATTGAGAATTACGAAAAAGCCATCCAAACTTTAAATGAAATTGAGCAAAGCGTTAAAGACGAAGCCATCGTTTATTTTCAGCTGGGTTTAAATTACCTCGACCTTGAAAACTACAGGATGTCTTTGATACACCTAGAAAAAGCCAAAACACTTAAACCAGAAGATGTTGATATCAACGAAGCTATTTTCAAGGTATATTTTAAGCAAAGCAATTATTCAAGCGCTATTGACGAAGCCCTACTTTTAGCTAAGACAAACAAAGATTACTTAATTACTTTAGCCGAATTATACTTTAGAACAGCCGAATACCAAAAAGCATTGGAATACCTTGATTTATCAGATAGCGAATTTGGCTACACGGCTTATCGAGACAATATGCGACAAGAAGTTTTTAAAGCAAAATCTGACTTAAAGATGGCTGTCAAATACTATTCTAAACGCAAAGAACTCGAACCTTTCAATCCCTTCAATCTATACCGTTTAGCCAACTTTTTAGCCGAAGACCAACAGTTTGAAAAAGCTATTTCGGCAACGCAAAGTCTTATAAGCGAGCATCCTTTTTTTACAAGAGCGTATGTTGCTCAAACCGATATTTTCATACAGAATAATCAGCCAGAAAAAGCAATAGAAGCCTTAAAAATTGTGGTATCAGACCGATTGCTCGAAGAAACCTATAAAATTGAAGCCATAGAATATTTTAAGGTCTATCTGGAAAAACATCCTGAGTACCAGCAACAGTTTATAGATGTGCTCAACACAGCAACACAAACTGCTGAAGACAATGCCAGTTTCTTAGATTTAGCCGAATTTTATTTCGAATCAGACCAGCAAAAGTCGCTAGAGAATTATAAAAAAGCATTAAATCAAAACCCTCAGGACTTTAAGATCTTAAGTGCTATTTGCATGTTGGAATTTAAGCTTGGCCTTTATAATGACGCCATCAATACCGCAGATAAAGCACTTGAAGTGTTTCCGTCTCAGGTCGTTTTCATGATATATAAAGGGCAATCTTTATTCAATTTAGAACAATACGAAGAGGCCAACACCTTGTTTCTAGAAGCTGTAGATTATATGTTTGAAGAAAATGAAACACTTCTCAACCTTTATGAAAGCATACATCTAACCTACAAAGCGCTTCAAAACGAAGCCAAAGCCATCGAATACAAACAAAAAGCTGAAAAACTTAAATCAGAACTCAAATAATATCCATGCGAAATACGTTATTCCTTCAGTTATGCGTAATCATTATTTTACTTCAATCTTGTAAAGGATCGAAAAATATTTCAGAAGAATCTGACATGAAGAAGGAAACACTAAAAGCCATCGTAGAACAATACAAATCTTCTAGACCCGATTTTAAAACGCTTAGAGGACGGATAAAAGCCTATTTTGAAACAAACGATATTCAACAAAATATAAACGTAAGCTATAGAATAGAACAAGAAGAAACCGTTTGGCTAAGTGCGAAGTTTGCCGGAGTGTTCGAAGTCGCAAAAGTCATGATGACACCTGACAACATTCAGTTTTACGAACGCATTGATAACAATTATTTTGTAGGCGATTTTAAGCTCGTAAGTAATTTTTTAGGTTTTGAGTTGTCTTATGACGAAATTGAACATCTACTCTTAGCCGAAAATATTAAGTTTTTTGAAATATCAAAAACAGATTACACAGTTACAGATGATACAATTTTGATAACAACTAGTTTTGAAGATGGGTTAACTCAAACCGTAACAATCGACAAAACTTCGCTTAAAATACTATCCCAAACGCTCCTTCTCAATGATCAGGTATTGCAAATTACTTATGATTCCTATCAAGTAATTGATAATAAAAGTTTTCCTGAGAAGTTATCTATATATGCTAAAAAAAGTGAAGAAGAAGTCGTTCTAAAACTTCATTACAAAAGCATGAAAATAAATGATAAATTAAAGTTTCCGTTTAAGATTCCTAGTAATTTTTCACCAATCAAGTTAGACTAATTTATGAAACGTCTTTTCCTTATTATACTCTTTTTTGTAAGTATGATATCTTTTGGTCAAACCAAAAGCGAGCTTGAAAAAGAACGCCAACAAATACAGCAACAAATCAAACAACTCAATAAGAGTTTAAGCAAAAGCAACTCAGACAAACAATCTGTTTTAGAACGTGTTAACACCATAAACCAAAGAATTTCTGTCGCAGAACGTTTAGTGAGATTAAATAACAAGGAGTCCAATTTGCTTACAAGAGAAATCAATGCAAATGCTCAAGCCATTGATAAGTTAAGAACACAAATCAAAGAACTGAAAGCGTCGTATTCCGTTATGGTTGTCGATGCTTACAAAAGCAAATCTCAGCAAAATAGAATCATGTTTTTGCTATCTTCAGAAAACTTTAAACAGGCTTTCAAAAGGCTTGAATACATGAAGCAGTTTGCGATCCACAGAAAAGATCAAGCCCTTGAAATACAAGAACAAACTAAAACCATCCAAGATTTAAATGCAAAATTGTTTGATCAACGAAAAGCAAAAGAAGAAATACTAAAGAAAAATAGAGCAAGGCTAAAAAAATTGAATAGCGACAAAATTGTCGAACAAGAACTGATTTCTACAATTCTGAAAAGCGAAAATAAGTACAAGAGAGAAATAAAAAGCAAGCAGGCAGAAATAAGCAAGATTGACAAGCTGATAAACAAACTTATTTTAAACGCTATCGCCGAAGAAAACAAAAAAGTTGGCGGAAGTTCGTCAAGTCGTTTCAAAATGACGCCTGAAGCAACACTTCTAGGAAACAAATTTGAAGACAATAAAGGCAAATTATCTTGGCCCGTAGTTTCTGGATTTGTCTCACGTCCATATGGTGAACGAAGTCATGCCATTGTAAAAACTGTAAAAACCACAAGTCAAGGCGTAAGGATTAAAACTGAGGAAAATGCAAATGCGCGTGCTGTTTACGATGGCGAAGTGAGTCAAGTCCACATCATACCCAAAACAAATCTATACATTGTATTCCTAAGACACGGACAATACCTAAGTGTGTATAAAAACATAAGTCAACTCTCTGTAAAAAAAGGCGATAAAGTAAAACGCAATGAGTTTATAGGCACGATTGGCAAGGACATTACAGATGGTACAACGACACTAGGATTTTATATTTATAAAAACGACAAAACACAAAATCCAGCACATTGGATTTATAAGATGTAGATTGTTTCAAACTACTTCAGCAACACATTCATCGTTTGGTGATAGTCATCAAATAAAGACAAATCATTGTGGGAACCGCCTTCGATAGTAACAAAATCCAAGTCATTTATTCCTAAGTTTTGTAATTTTCGAGCAGAACCAAAAGGCACTACCCTATCCTCAGTACCATGAAAAATGGCAACAGGACAATGTACTTTAGGCAAGTATTGATAGGTTGGAAATTCGTATTTCAACAACGAACCTACTGGATAAATTGGAAACCTGCCTTTTGCCACATCAGGAATACTGTAATAAGGTGTTTCGAGGATTAATTGTTTCGGCGAATTATGTGCTGCAAGATAAGAAGCAATACCTGTTCCTAAAGATCTTCCATAAATGATAATCTCACTTTCTTTAAAGTTCTTCAGCAAAAAATCATAGGCATATTGAGCATCCTTGTAGATTGCCTTTTCACTCAGTTCACCTTTACTTTTTCCATAGGTTCGATAATCGATCATTAAGACGTCGTAGCCTTTTTCGACAAAATAAGTTGCGTATTTACCCCAACGACTCAAATCGCCTGCATTTCCATGAAAATATAAGATGACCCCTTTTTTGGTTCTAGGATTTTCAGTTTTAAAATGAAGCGCATTTATAGATACATTATCTTCAGTTTCAAAAAAAAGTTCTTCAAAATTCGATTCAAATTGAAAGCTATAATCCGCTTCTAATGTTGAAGGTAAAAACAAAAATTTCTCCTGAAAAACATATAATAAAACCCCAATGAAAACATAAAGGACAATCGCAAAAAATATAAAATTTTTAAGCCTTCTTTTTAGTTGATTTCGAGCCATGGTTGACGTTTATGCTTGTTCCTTCTAGATTAATCTCTTTCTGTTCGCTTGTCAAAATATCTTCGAGCATCGCATGATAAGACTCAAAATTATTAAGGTTCTTATGACCACCGCCAATTACGGTATGAAGTTTTGTAAACTCTGGATTGACTTGAGACAATTTTATACTTGTCTTAAAGGGAATCAATTTATCATTTGTTCCATGAATGATGTGAATAGGGCAAGTCACATAACGTAACCATTTATACGTTGGCAAAGGATATTTGATTAATAATGACAACGGCATAAATGGCGCATATCGTTTTGTGACCTTCGTAAGACTATAATATGGAGCGTCGAGGATAAGCATTTTTGGATTGTTCATAGACGCCAACTTTGTAGCAAAACCAGAGCCTAAAGAACGGCCATAAAGGATGATGTGTTCTTCGCTAGTTTGTGCTTTGACCTTGTCATAGACCAACTGCAAGTCCTGTTTTATGGCATTTTGAGAACGTTTTCCCGTGCTTTTTCCAAAACCACGATAATCTACCATTAACACATTATAGCCATGTCTGGTAAAATCTACGGCAAACTTTCCCCAACCTTTAATACTCTTAGAATTTCCTTTTAGATAAATGACAACACCTTTGCTTTCGCCTTTAGGAAAAAAACGTAAGCCATTTATTTTTGCGCCATCTTTCGTTTTTAAGTTATACTCCTTAATTTGCTGATTTTCGTAGCTAAATAAAAAATTATCAGGGAGTTTTTCAGGCCTAAAAAGCAGGTAATCCTGCAAATAATACAAGGCAATACTAATTGCAATGTAAATTACAAGAACGATGAGCAAAACAGAAACCCAATAAGGCATTTTAAATTATCAAGAATTGATACTAAGATAAATCAATTCTTTTAAACCTGCCCTTTATTTAATCAAGTAATTCCTCAGCCTTTGCAATCGCGTTGTTGATGTGGTTTTTCATATCCACTGCGTCTTTAGAGGATTTTTCGATCGCCTTTATTTTCAGTTTTATGCTGTCGATATCTTTTGTTTGAAGTCCACCCTGAATTTCATCACGAGTAAAATCGTCGCCTAAAGCTTTCATCCAATCCATCATTTTATCGTGTCCTACTTGAAGGTCTTTGATAGCCGCTTTGTGAGCACTTTGATTTAGGCTGTCCATTTGCGACTCTAGTTGTTTCATTAAACCGCTCATTTGCCCCATTTTAGGCATCACTTCGTCGTGAACAGCTATGGCTTCAGTCATTTTTAGATTAAAAGTTTCAGACAGTTTATCAGCCTCTGTTGTACAGCTCATAAACATCGCTAGTGCAATAAGTAAAACAATCTTTTTCATCTCAAATTTTTTTGTAAAAATACATGAAAATTCGTGTTGATTATCCATAATAATTGAAAAGAAAACCAAAAAATGGAAAGAATAAATTTATCTCATTACAAGCTTCGATATGTCATTTTTTCTCTTTATTTTCAATCAAATTTTTTCCTACAAGTGCATTCAAATTTTACCATATACAACGCTTCGGCAGGTTCTGGAAAAACCTACACCATAACCAAAGAATACCTGACCATTTTATTAAGTGAACCGCATCCGTTTGCGTTTCAATTCATACTGGCTGTCACCTTTACCAACAAAGCGTCAAGCGAAATGAAATCCAGAATCCTTAATACCCTTATTGGTTTTTCTGGACTAGATGATTCCAAACTGGATGCATATTTATTGAATGATATTTCATCGCTCGTAAACATTACAAAAGAAGAAGCTCAAAAACGTAGTTATTCGGTACTTAAACAACTTATTAATAATTATGCAGATTTCGAAGTCTCCACGATAGACAGTTTTAATCACAGAATAATTCGAACATTTGCTCGAGACCTTAGAATAGCTCAAAATTTTTCAATTGAATTAGAGACCAAAAATTACATTACTAAAGCTGTGGATCAATTGATTGAAGAACTTGGTCAAGACGATGAATTAACCAAGTGGCTTTCAGATTTTGTATCCTTTAAAATACAAAATAATACTAGCGGAGACATCCGAACACAGTTGAATGGTTTTGCAGAGCTTGTCTTAAACGAGAACAATTACACCTATCTAAAGCATTTGCAATCCATTGATTTTAACGATTATAAAAATGCCAAACAAGTTGTTCTAGAAAAACGACATTTTTTTAAAGAAAAAATAAAACAATTACGGGACGATTTTTTTGAATTATTGAATACAAATAACATCGATCCCACTTCCTTTCCTAGACAAACCATACCAAATACGTTTCATAAAGCGGTAGAAGGAACCATAAAGTTGCCGATAAACTATGACGAAGATTCCATTCAACATGTATCCTTTTATAACGCGAGTGTCAAGAAGGATGAAAAGGCCAGGATTGATAGCTTAAGAACACCTATTGAACAATTTATACTCAATTTAAAAAATTCTTATTACGAACTGGAAATCCTAAATCGTGTTTTAAAATCCATCACACCTTTAGCCATGATAGGGCAAATTCAGAAGAAATTGAACGCTATAAAAGAGGAAGAAGAAGTTCTTTTTGTAAACGATTTTAATCGATTGATCAGTCATCAAGTCATTAAACAACCTGCTCCATTTATTTATGAACGCTTGGGAGAAAAATTCAGACATTATTTTATAGACGAATTTCAAGACACCTCAAAATTACAATGGCAAAATTTTATTCCGTTAGCCGAACATGCGCTTTCCTCAGAAGATTTTACCTCTAAAGGGAGTAGCCTATTTTTGGTTGGCGATGTCAAACAATCCATTTACGAATGGCGCGGTGGCGACCCGGAACTTTTAATGGATTTGTATTTCAAAACATCAAATCCATTTACCATAACTCCAACAAATGAAGAGCTAAACAACAATTGGAGAAGTGATAAAAACATCGTTGAGTTTAACAATCAATTTTTTGAATTTTCTGCACAAGAACTTAGCAATGAAGACCATAGAAATATTTATCAAAATGTAGAACAAAATGCCAAGAGCAAAGATGAAGGTTATGTTGAAATAAAATTTTTGGAAGACGAAAAAGACAAAAGCATTTTGTTGGATAACAGAATTGACGAGTTGCTAAGAATCGTAAAGACTTCTCAAAATCAGGGTTACAATTTGGGTGACATTTGCATTTTGGTAAGAACAAACAAAAATGGCTTGGAGATTGTTGAAGCCTTGAATGCTTTAGAACATCCCATTCCAGTCGTTTCTCAAGAATCTTTGCTCATTAAAAACGATGTTAAAGTCGAATTACTTATTTCATTTTTCTACCTTATCACTTCTTTTTCAGAAGACTTTAAAGTCGAATTTTTGTTGAAGTGGTTCAATTTTAATTCAATAGATTCTTCAAAAATTCACAAAAACATTCAAGAACTTCTTAAACTTGATGAAAAGAGGTTTTATAACACTATTCTTAAACACAATATTGATTTTCAGCTAGATGACTATCAAAGTTTACCCATGTATAGCAAAGCAGAATATTGCTTAAAATGTTTAGGTTTTGAAAAAAACATGAATGCCTACATGCAATTTTTTCTAGATGAAGTATTTAAGTTCTCAAATTCGACCTCTCAAGACATCACAGAATTTCTGAAGCATTGGGAAAGTAACAAGAACAAATTCAGCATATCGACACCAGAATCTGCCAATGCCATAAAAATAATGACCATTCATAAAAGTAAAGGCCTTCAATTTCCAATAGTCATTTATGCTTATGCGAATTTTCAGTTTTCAAAATTAAAAATGACAAAAGACTGGATTTTGCTAGATGAAGATAATTATGGCTTACCGCTTTACTATGAAAGCATTTCGGAATCTATAAAGCATTTAAATGAAGAGTTTTCGTCAACATTCGAAAAGAACGTCAAAAAAACAGAATTGGCTAATATAAACACCGCTTACGTCAGCATGACAAGAGCAGAAAAACAACTGTATATTTTAGTTGAACCGAAGAAGTTCAAAAACAGTTTAGATTTTAGAGAATTACTGATCAATTTTTTAACATCTAAAGGCATGTACAACAAAGATGAAACACGTTATACCATTGGTAGTATTCCAACCAAAACAAACAAAATTGAATACATCCCTGAAGACAAAACGTATGATTTCAATTCATATTCATCGACGCGATTTTACAGCACCTTAACTTCAGAAGACAATTCGAATCATGACTTATTGAAATCCAAGGCTTATGGCATCGAACTCCATAAGGCCCTCGAAAGTGTAACTTATGCTGAAGATTTTTTTCAAAAAAATATGGATTCGGCGTACAAAACAGAAATTGAACAAATCATTACAAATCCAGACATATCCAAATATTATAAGCACCCTTGGCAAATACACAATGAAATTGACATTGGATTGCATGGAGAAATATTCAGATTGGATAGATTATGTCTTCATGGTGAAAAAGCAGTAATTATAGATTACAAAACTGGACTAGAAAACCAAAAGGATATCCATCAAATAACAAACTATAAAAAAGCAATAGAAGCGCTTGGTTACAAAGAAATAAAGGCGTATTTGGTCTATCTTCGCGAAAAAATATTTGTCAAATCAATTTAATACATAACATATGTTTTCATCAAAATTAAAAAGTCAACTTGAAAATGAAATTTCAGGCATAAAAGCTGATGGATTGTTTAAAACAGAACGTATAATCACATCTCCACAAGGCGCAGAAATCACCTTAAATACAGACGAAACCGTTTTGAATTTTTGTGCCAATAACTATTTAGGTTTATCCTCTCATCCAGAAGTTATTCAAGCCGCAAAAGAAACCTTAGACTCGCATGGATTTGGAATGTCTAGTGTCCGATTTATATGTGGAACACAGGACATTCATAAACAACTTGAACATAAAATAGCAGCGTTTTATGGCACTGAAGATACCATATTATACGCCGCTTGTTTTGATGCCAATGGTGGTGTATTTGAACCTCTTCTTACCAAGGACGACGCCATAATTTCAGATTCTCTTAATCACGCTTCCATTATAGATGGCGTAAGACTCTGTAAAGCTGGAAGATATCGCTATGCCAACGGAGATATGAAAGACCTTGAAAAACAACTGCAACAAGCAGACAAAGACGGTGCGAGACATAAACTTATTGTTACAGATGGTGTGTTTTCTATGGACGGTCTCGTTGCTCCACTAGATGAAATTTGTGACTTAGCAGACCAATATGAGGCCTTAGTCATGATTGACGAATGCCATGCTACAGGATTTATAGGTAAAAATGGAATTGGAACTCCAGAATTAAAAAATGTTCTTGGCAGAGTTGACATCATTACTGGAACATTAGGTAAAGCCCTTGGTGGAGCCATGGGCGGATATACAACTGGCCAAAAAGATTTGATAGAATTACTTAGACAACGCTCCAGACCTTACTTGTTTTCTAATTCTTTAGCACCTTCCATTGTTGGCGCATCTTTAAAGGTTTTCGAATTACTAGAAAGAGACAATAGCTTAAGAGACAAGTTGGAAGACAACACATTATACTTTAAATCCAAAATGAAAGAAGCTGGTTTTGATATCATAGACGGCGATTCGGCAATTGTACCTGTCATGTTGTATGATGCAAATCTTGCACAAGACATGGCCAAAGATCTTTTAGAAGAAGGCATCTATGTCATTGGATTTTTCTACCCTGTGGTTCCTAAAGAAAAAGCACGTATAAGAGTTCAACTTTCTGCCGCTCACGAACGAGAACACTTAGATAAAGCTGTTGAAGCCTTTATTAAAGTTGGAAAAAAATTAAACGTGATTTAAAAAGGTTGAACTACAAATATTTCTTTTCAAGTTTTTAAAAAATTGTTAATTTTGCCTATTAAATTTAAACAAAAAAATGAAACACATAAACAAACTAGTTTTAATGTTGTTTGCTGCACTAGCAACAACAACCTTAAATGCTCAGGATCAGAATAATCCATGGGCAATTTTTATCGGTGCTAATGCCATCGATTTTTATCCAACCGGTGCTAATGTGATTACGCCATCTGGAAGAATTTCATCAGAAGGTTTTGGTGAAGATCTATTTTTTCAAACGGACAATTGGAATATGGTAACTTCTTTTTCAAGTATTGGTGTTGGAAAATATATTGGCTCAGGCTTTAGTGTAGAAGTTACTGGTAATTTCAATAAAATTGATAGACTAGGCTTATTAGACGTCGAGGAAGAAAGCTGGATTAACGTGGATGGAACAATTTTATACAATTTCAAAGAACATATTGGATTAGACTGGTTTGATCCTTACTTAGGTTTAGGTCTAGGTTATTTCATATTTGACGACCAAAGTGCTGGAACCTATAATACTAACTTAGGAATCAACTTTTGGATCAAAGAAGGTTTAGCAGTTACTTTAGACACGAGTTACAAAGCTGCGTTAGAAGATACAGACAACGATTTCTTCCAACACAGATTAGGAATTAAATTTGCTTTTGGAGGACAAGATTCTGATGGCGATGGTGTATATGATAAAAATGACGAGTGTCCTGATACGCCTGGTTTAGAAGAATTTAATGGATGCCCAGACACTGATAACGACGGCATAAAAGACGGCGACGACAAATGCCCAGGTACAGCAGGTCTTGCCAAATTTGATGGCTGTCCAGACTCCGATAGCGATGGCATTATCGATTCTGAAGATGCATGCCCTAACACAGCAGGTGTAGCCTCCTTAGGTGGTTGTCCAGATGCAGACGACGATGGCGTTAAAGACGGTGATGACAAATGCCCTAACGAATCAGGCCCAAGCGCAAACAATGGATGTCCTTGGCCAGATACTGATGGCGACGGTGTATTAGACAAAGATGACCAATGCCCGAATGTAAAAGGTGAAACAGGAAACAAAGGTTGTCCAGTTTTAACAGAGTCCGTGAAAGAATCGTTGAAAGATTATGCTAAAGAAATTCAGTTTAATACCGGTAACAACGAAATTACTGATGAAGCTGCACAAATTTTGACCAATGTAGCAGGTATCATGGCTGATTATCCTAACACTAAATTTATGATTGAAGGACATACCGATAGTGTTGGTGCTGCAGATAAAAACAAAGAATTATCAGAAAAAAGAGCAAAAGCAGTGAAAGACTATCTGATTACAAAAGGTGTAGATGCCTCTAGATTAACTTCAGCTGGTTTTGGTGAAGATGATCCAATAGCTCAAAATAGAACTAGAGCTGGAAGAGCGCAAAACAGAAGAGTTGAAATCAAATTGGTAAAATAAATTTTTCGAAAATATTTTTAAGAAAAACCACCTTATTTCAAGGTGGTTTTTTAATTTTAGATATGCAAAGTTTTCTCAAGTCCTACATTCAATTACACGATACATACGATAACAAAAACACACTGCTTGTTTTGCCAAGTAAAAGGTCTGTTTCTTTTTTAAAGCGAGAGTTTGCCAAACAAAAAGACATTATTTGGCTTCCAGAAATTATAGATATCATAGAACTTATTGAAAGGCTTTCTAAATTACAAATTATTGATAATCAAGAAACTTTACTGTTCTTCTATCAGATCTATTACAACCTGAATCTAAATCAAGAACCTGAAGACTATACAAAGTTTAGTTCATGGGCAACACCTCTTTTGTCCGATTTCAACGAAATTGACAGATTTCTCGTCGATGCTGAACCCTTTTTTAAATACCATAAAGAACTAAAAGAACTGAGTTATTTTGGTGAGAAAAAAACAGACTTCATAAAATCTTATATTAAATTTTGGGAAGACATGCCCAAATTATATTCTGCTTTAAAAACAGAACTGCTCAACGAGAAAATAGCTTATCAAGGTCTAGCCTACAGAATTGCTTTCGAAAACCTCAATACTTATCTCGAAGACAACTCAAAACAACACCTTTTTATTGGTTTTAATGCTTTGAATAAAGCTGAAGAACTCATTATCGAAGCTTTTTTAAAATCCAATAAAGGAAAAGTTATATGGGATATCGATCACCACTATCTAGAAGAATTTAAACACCCTTCGCAGACTTTTATTTCCAACTATCAGAAAAAATGGAAGGATTATAAAGACAATATTATATTGGTTAAAGATAAAAACTATGAGAAGCCAAAAAAGATTCATTTCCAAGCTTCGGTAAAAACAGTTGGGCAATGTAAAAGTTTATCCAAAATTCTTGATGGCTTCAATGAAGAAGAAATTAACAATACTGCCATCATATTAAATGACGAACACCTGCTTACGCCTATATTAAATAGTATTCCAAAGCATGTAGAAAACCTTAACATTACGATGGGACTGTCTTTAAAGGATTCTCCATTATCCGATTTTTTTGACATCTTGATCTCTCATCAGAAATTGAAAAAAGAAAGCATTTCAAAGGAAACGCTTTTAAAATTGTGTTCTCATGCGATGATACAATTACAGGATAAAACCATCAACACCATAAAAACAGAAAATACTTCCTATCTGTCATTAACCGAAATTAAACAAATAGCTTCTGAAAAAGAAATTCCCTTTTTAGAATGTCTTGAGATATATGCAGAACCTTTGGATTTCCTAAATGCTATTTTACATTTTATGGATGATCTTCAATTTCAGATCATTGAAACTTTGGCTCCTTTCCTAAAGGCTTACCAACATGTTTTTAATCAGTTAAAAACCATGGCGGCACAAAATCCTATTCTTAAGATCCTTGACGTTTGCACACTTTTTTATGAATTGGAGAAAAATGAGAAGTTAAGTTTTAAAGGCTCTCAGACCAAAGGTTTACAAATCATGGGAATGCTTGAAACAAGATTACTTGACTTCAAGAATGTTATATTAATGTCTGTAAACGAAGGTGTTATCCCAACAGGAAAAACAGACAATAGTTATATTACCTATTCTCAGAAAAAACAATATGACCTACCGACACATAAAGATAAAGATGCCATTTATGCCTATCACTTTTTTAGGCTCATCCAGCGCGCTGAAAACTGTTACATCGTATATGATAATGACCAAAGTGGACTCAATAAAGGTGAATTAAGCCGTTTTGCGAAGTACTTGGAGATTTTCAAAATCCCAGAGCATGAATACTTTTACGACAGTTTTTCTTTACCAACAAAACCCATTTCTAGAGATCCGCTGGTTATTGAAAAAACAGATGCGGTTTTAGAAAAACTAAACACTCTATCTAAAAGTGGTTTTTCACCAACTGCGCTGACTACCTATATCGACAACCCGATAAAGTTTTACAAACAATACATTTTAAATGTAAAAGAAGAAGAGCAGTTCGAAGAGGAAATAAACCATAAAGTATTTGGAATTGTAGTTCACAATACCTTAGAAGATTTATACAGAAACGCAGACAGCACACTCACCGAAGAATCCATTAATAAATTTATAACTCAAAAAGAAGACTTGATTAAAAAACACTTTGACGATAACTACTCGAAAGAAGCTTATTTAACAGGAAGTAATCGATTAAAGTATGAAATAGCCTTGGCATCTGTCACCGAATTTTTAAATCAAGAGCTAAAATTTTTAAGCAATAACGATATCAAAATTCTTGCTGTAGAAAAAGACATTTCGGCTTCTATTCAAATCAATGATCAAGACGTTGTGATAAAAGGAAAAATTGACAGAATTGATATCCATAACGACACCCTAAGAATAATTGACTATAAAACCGGATATGTTACGACAACGGATTTAAATATCAAAGAATGGGAAGACATTATCAGCAATTATAAATTTTCAAAAGTCTTTCAGACCCTTTTTTATGCACTTGTTTATTCCAAATCATACACAATTTCCAATCTTCAAGCGGGCATCATTAGCATGAAGAATCTGCAAAAATGGTTTATGCCCGTTAAAAAAGGAAAAGTTTCCAATATAGATGCATCTGTTCTGGAACAGTTTCAGGAGTATTTAGGCCAACTTATTGAGGAAATTTTAGACCCTGAAATGCCTTTTGTTGAAAAAGAAAGCATCTTTGAATCATGAATTGGGAACAGAAGCAAACGACAAACTCTGCTGTAGTCGACAAGTTAAAACAAGAATTAAACATTAGCACATCGCTCTCTGAGTTATTGGTGCAAAGAGGTGTCACCACTTTTGATGAAGCCAAAGAGTTCTTTAGACCAAACTTAGAAAATCTTCATGATCCTTTTTTAATGAAGGACATGGACGTCGCAGTTTCAAGAATAAATGAGGCGCTAAGAAACAATGAAAAAATAATGATATATGGCGACTATGATGTGGACGGCACGACAAGTGTCGCTTTGGTTTACAGCTACCTAAAAGAGTTTTACGACCACATTTTAGCCTATATTCCAGATCGGTATAAAGAAGGCTATGGCTTATCTTTCGCAGGAATAGACCATGCAGAACAACAAAAGGCCTCACTAATTATTTGCTTGGATTGTGGAATAAAAGCGGTAGAAAAAGTAGAATATGCAGCTCAAAAAAACATAGACATCATTATCTGCGATCATCACCGACCAGGATCTATAATACCAAAAGCTAGAGCCATATTAAATCCAAAACAACCCAATTGTCCCTACCCTTTTAAGGAACTTTGCGGATGCGGAATAGGATTCAAGCTTATTCAGGCTTTACAAATTTCTTCAAAAAAGCCACTGAGCGACATTTGGAAATATTTAGATTTAGTAGCCACGGCAATAGGTTCGGATATTGTCCCCATAAATGGAGAAAACAGAGTCTTAGCTCATCATGGTCTCAACGTACTTAATTCGACGCCAAGACCTGGCTTTAAAGCCATTATTCAAAATGCTAAAAAAGAAAACCTGACCATTACAGATGTCGTATTCATCATAGGTCCAAGGATCAATGCTGCTGGAAGGATGAAGCATGGACTTCATGCGGTGGAATTATTAATCGAAACAAACTTTGACAATGCTAAGGAAATTTCTCAAGCCATTGAAGTCTATAATACCAACAGGCGAACAACGGATAAAGAAATCACGCAAGAGGCATTATTACAAATTCAAGAACTAAAAGAAGAAGACAGAAAAACAACCGTGGTTTACCATCCTGATTGGCATAAAGGCGTTATTGGAATAGTAGCTTCAAGACTTACAGAAACCTACTACCGTCCGACTTTAGTTTTTACTAAAAGTGGTAATTTTTTAGCAGCTTCGGCTAGATCTGTCCATGGTTTTGACGTTTATAACGCCATCGAAAAATGCTCGAATGTTATCGAACAATTTGGAGGACACAAGTATGCTGCTGGATTGACTATTAAAGAAGAAAATTATTCTGCATTTAAGACTAAATTTGAAAAGGTTGTATCACAATCCATTACGGCAGAACAACTTACGAGACGCCAAGTTTACGATTTAAGCATTCGAATGGAGGATATTTCTCAGAAATTTTTTAGAATTTTAAACCAATTCGCGCCATTTGGACCTCAAAATATGAAACCTGTTTTTAGAATAAATGGGTTGCAAGACACTGGTTATGCCAGATGTGTAGGAAAAGATAATGAACACTTGAAATGTAAATTATTTTACCAAAAAAATCCCTTTAAAGTCGACGCCATTGGATTTGGATTAGGACAAAAGCTGAATTTAATTCAAAACAGACATCAAGTAGATATTTTATGCACATTAGATGAAAACGAATGGAATGGGCAAAAAAGCTTGCAATTTATACTTAAAGATTTAAAAGCGACAAAGGAATAGTTCTCTTTGAATTAGAAATTTTTTAATATTCCCTATATTTGCTATTAGGCTTAACCTAAAAAATTGATAGAAAAACTAAATGTTTGAAGATATACTAGCAGCGATACCTTTAGGATTTTTTTTAGCATTTATGATTGGGCCTGTTTTTTTTGTCCTCCTAGAAACAGCCGCAATCAAAGGCTTTCGTGCGGCTTTGGTTTTTGATATTGGTGTTCTTATAGCAGATGCAGTATTTTTGCTCATCGCTTATTTTGGAACCAGCCAACTGCTCAATCGCTTAAAAGACGATCCAGCCCTGTATGTTTTTGGAGGTACAATTTTAGTCACTTATGCCTTGATCACGTTTATCAAAGTAAAACGCACAAATCCTGATTCTGGAAAATTTGAATTTCAGAAATTAAAGAACAGTGATTATTTACAAATCCTTGGGAAAGGTTTTTTATTAAATTTTATAAATATTGGTGTATTGGGGTTTTGGCTAGGATTGATTATCATTTTTGGCCCCGCCATGGAAATGGAGCCTGTGAGACTTACCACATTTTTCACAACTATACTCCTATCCTACCTAGCTGTCGATATTATAAAAATATTACTGGCAAAACGTCTTAAAAACAAACTTACTCCAAAAAGGATTTTAGTTTCAAAAAAAATCATCAGCATCATCATTTTTATTTTTGGTATTGTTCTTATTTTGAGAGGAGCAGCACCAGAGCAGGCCTCAAAAATTGAACAAGAGGTTGAAGAAAGATTGAATTAAACACAGAATATGTAAGCGCAAGGACAGACATGTTTTAAGTATATCTTACTTTTGCATTTCATTAACATTTAAATGTCAAGGCTAGAAAAATACAAGCTTCTTTTTAAGATTATAGGTTGGAAAGAAAAATTTCTTTCACAACACCAGTTTGTCATTATTCTAAGCATTTTAATTGGGTTTGCCGCAGGCTTGGTTGCTGTAATGCTTAAAAATTTGACTTACCTGATTCAATCATTACTAGAAAATGGTTCGTTATTTAGCTTTAAAGCCATATACTACTTTGCCTTGCCCATTTTCGGACTGGCGCTAACCTATTTTGTTTTAAAGCACATTCTGAAAACAAGATTAGGGCAAGGCATATCCTCTACCCTTTTTGCCATTTCCCAACGCAAGGGTTTTGTCAAACGCATACAAAGCTACGCCTCGCTTATTGCGGCACCGCTAACGGTCGGGTTTGGAGGATCGGTAGGTTTGGAATCGCCAACAGTAGCAACAAGTGCTGGGCTGGGTTCTATACTATCTCGGTATTTTAAAGTCAATCAAGCAACAAGGACATTGTTAATTGGATGTGCTGCTGCTGGTGCCATGTCTTCTTTATTTAAAGCGCCCATCGCTGCTATAATTTTTGCTATAGAAATTTTTGCCTTAGACCTTACTTTGGTTTCTATGATTCCTCTTTTAGTTGCGTCAGTTTCCGCAATATTAACGTCATATTTCTTTTTTGGCTCAGATATTATCCTACAACCTCAAGATACAACAGAGTTTCATCTAGGTGATATTTTTTACTACATACCTCTTGGTATTGTTTGTGCTGGATTTTCTCTGCTTTTTATCAATGTTTATAGAAAATCGTTTAGAATATTTGAAAAAATTGATTCAAAATTTAATAGAGTTATTGTTGGAGGCATCGCTTTAGGAATTTTAATTTTTCTGTTTCCTCAACTGTATGGCGAAGGTTATCCATTTATCAATCAGCTGTTAGCAGGTGACCTTCAATTTTGGAGAGACTCACATCTCAACTACGGAACGGACAGTATCTGGATGCTCTTGACGTTTTTAGTTTTACTCATTTTCTTTAAAATCATTGCAGCTTCAATTACAATTTCCTCAGGTGGCGTCGGTGGTATATTTGCGCCAGTTTTATTTATTGGCAGTATCATAGGCAGTTGTTTTGCTTTGGTTATTAAACAGTCTAACTATATCTCTAATACCATTTCAGACAACAATTTTGCTCTGGTAGCCATGGCTGGATTGATGTCTGGAGTGATGCATGCACCGCTAACAGCGATTTTCTTAATTGCTGAGATAACAGGTGGTTATACGTTGATTATACCATTAATGATTGTATCGTCTATAAGTTATGCGATATCAAGGTATTTTGAACCTTTTTCAATGGATA
>JAUIFC010000065.1 GCA_030429455.1 Bacteroidia bacterium
TGAGTATTTTAAAGAATTTCACCTAAAACTGGATCAAAAGGAATATGCAAAGGGCTAGAAATGTCATAGTTATACTTGTAGTGGTTTTAGTTGGAATCTTCATTTTTTTAGAAGCCTCCACAACAACGCCAATAGATTGGTCGCCAAGTTATTGGAAAAACCATAAAAAGCCTTTTGGTGCGAAAGTATTTCATGAAATATTCACTCAAAATCTTGGTGCTAAAGAATTAGATCGAACCATTTATGAAGAACTCACTGAAAACGAAATGTCCGGAAATATCTTATTTTTCAATGCCTTTGTTGGTATCGAAGCTATAGATTCCGACGAACTTTTGAGTTGGGTTTCAGATGGGAATACGGTCTTTATTTCTGCGGAATATACTTCAGCAAAAATTTTAGATACCCTAGAATTAAAGAAAGAACAATTTGATTTTAAGAACGAATTTGCTTACAAACCTGCTTTAAAATTTGATACGGCTTCAACTTCAAAGGCATTTCAATATAATAGAAAACAAAACATTCAGTATTTTAAAAATACCGATACATTGGAGCATAAAGTTTTAGGCTATGCTTATGTGGCCAATAGCGATAGTACTCAAATAAAGCACTTGCCCAATTTTGTAAAAGCTCAATTTGGTGAAGGTCAGGTGTTTTTACATTTGTTTCCTAAAGTATTCACCAATTACTTTTTACTTGATGGGAATAACTATGCTTACACCGAGAGTATTTTAAACCAATTGGATTTTGAAAAAGAGTTGTATGTCGATCAGTTCTACAAATCTCAAAAAATGTTTGTTCAGACAAGTATATTGCAATACTTACTGACCAACAAGTACCTGAAATGGGCTTATTACATCATTATTTTGATGACCATTATCTACATATTTTTTGAAGGAAAACGAAAACAAAAATCCATTGCTATTGTAAAACCTTATGTGAACAAAACCTATGAGTTTACGCAAACCATCGCAGAGATGTATTACTCAAAAAGTGATCATAAAAGCATAGCAACTAAGCAAATAGAACACTTTTTTGACCACGTAAGAGATGTGTACAGAATTCCGACATCGACCATAAATGATGATTTTGTCCATCAATTGGCTTCAAAATCTGGAAAGGAAATTAAGCAAATCAAGACCTTGTTACGCATTATACAAGACATAGAAAATAAAAAACAAATCGAAAAAGGAGAGCTGATTAAATTAGATCAACTTATCCATAATATAAAATCTTAAGATCATGGAAAACGAAAACAATCCGCTCGAGGAACAAGAAAATTTAGAACAATCATCGGCATCTTTACCCGAAGAGCCATCGGACGTACAACCTGTCGACGAAAGGAATGAGTTTCAAATCATGGCAGATGAGCTCAAAGCTCAACTTTCGCAAGTTATTGTAGGTCAAGACGATTTTATAGAACTTTTGTTAGTTAGCCTTTTATGCAACGGACATGTATTGATCGAAGGTGTTCCAGGAATTGCAAAAACTCTAACTGCAAAATTGTTTGCAAAAAGCATTAGTGCAGATTTTAGTCGGATACAATTTACACCGGATTTAATGCCGAGCGATGTGTTAGGAACTTCTGTTTTTAACTCCAAAACAACTGAATTTGAGTTTAAAGCAGGCCCAATTTTTTCGAACATGGTTTTGATTGATGAGATAAACCGTGCTCCAGCAAAAACGCAAGCCGCTCTTTTTGAAGTCATGGAAGAAAAGCAAGTGACTATAGATGGTCATCAATACGAGATGGATTTGCCTTTTATGGTATTGGCTACCCAAAACCCGATTGAACAAGAAGGAACTTACGCTTTGCCAGAAGCTCAGTTGGACAGATTTATATTTAAAATAAAATTATCCTATCCAAATGTTGAAGAGGAAGTGCAAATTTTGGAAAAACACAATACTTATAAAGTTACCGATTTTCAAAGCTTTATCAATCCTATAATTTCCAAAGAGCAGGTGGCAAGCTTTAAAGACAAGGTATATTCGATTAATATTGAACCAAAAATCATGTCTTACATTGCAGAAATTATTCATCAAACCCGCTTACATCCACATCTTATTTTGGGAGCATCGCCGAGAGCTTCAGTGGCCATTTTGCAGACGTCTAAAGCCTTTGCAATTTTAAATGGAAGGCATTTTGTCACGCCCGATGATGTCAAACGAAGTTTAATGCCTGTGCTCAATCACAGAATTGTGCTTTCACCAGAACGAGAAATGGAAGGCATGACGCCAGAGAATGTGATTGATATGATTGTAAAATCTATAGAAATTCCGAGATAGTGTTCAAACTTCTTAAAGCTTTATATTTTTCTAAACGGTTTTTTGGTAGCCTGATCGCTATTTCAACACTTTTTTTTATTTCCTATTGGTTTAATTGGGTGTTCAGCATTGTGGCGATTTTATTTTACATTTTTATACTTTTCGTTTTAGTAGATATAGTGGTTTTGTTTAGGTTACCAGGAGTTACAGCAGACCGTGTATTGCCAGACAAATTTTCAAATGGCGACGACAATGTGGTCGAACTTGATTTGGACAATCTTTATGCTTTCAAAATTTCGCTTCAAATTATTGACGAAATCCCGATTCAGTTTCAAAAGCGAGATTTTTTAGTCGAATTACAGCTGAATGCCAAACAGTCTAAACGCTACGAATATCTTTTGCAGCCTGTCAGACGTGGTGAATACTATTTTGGTGCGCTGAACTGCTATGCCATGTCGCCACTTCGTTTGGCAAAACGTCGGTTTAAGTTTAAAGACCAACAAATGGTCAAGGTGTTTCCTTCTTTTATTCAGATGAAAAAGTATGATTTTTTGGCTTTGGAAACCAAGTCAAGAACATTTGGATTTAAAAAAACTAGACGAATTGGCCATAGCATGGAGTTTGAACAGATCAAAGAATATGTAAAAGGCGATGATGTGAGAGACATCAATTGGAAATCTACTGCGAAGCATAATCGACTAATGATCAATCAGTTTCAAGATGAAACTTCTCAACCTATTTACAGCATTATCGACAAAGGACGTGTGATGAAAATGCCTTTTGAAGGTTTAAGCTTGTTGGACTACGCCATAAATTCGGCTTTGGCATTTTCCAATATAGCTTTAAAAAAGAATGACAAAGTTGGCATGCTGACCTTTTCCAATACCATAGACAATTTTAGAAAAGCCCAGGCAAAACGTGCTCAAATCAATGTGATTTCAGAAAGCCTTTACAATGTAAAAACAGATTACAAAGTGAGTGATTTTGGTTTGTTGTATGCCCACATCAAACGCAAAATAACACAACGAAGTTTGCTGTTTTTATTCAGTAATTTCGAACATAATTCCGCTTTAAAACGACAACTTCCATACTTGAAATCTATTGCTAAGTATCACGTGCTTGTCGTTATCTTTTTTGAAAATACAGAACTGGACGATTTGATACAGAGCCATTCCGAAGACCTACAGTCCATCTATCAAAAAACAATTGCAACAGATTTTGCGTATAGCAAAAGACTGATGGTTCGAGAACTGCAAAAAAATGGCATTCAAGCCATTTTGACCAAACCTAAAGACTTGAGCATAAATACCATTAACAAATACCTCGAAATTAAGGCAAGAGGTTTGATATGATTTTTATATTCTATTGAAGAATTGTATGAAGCTAAAAAACTTGTTGTGAAATTTTACCAATAAATTGAAAGGCTGAGCAATAAAAAGCTTGATTGGTTTATGAAAGTGAGTTTGAGTAAATTAAATATTTCAGCTTGTGTGGTTTTCAGTTGAAAACTGATTTGAAAATCAATAAATTTGATATATGAATCCTAAAATTTTACAAGACCTGCTTTTGGCATGTGACGACAAATCTGTTGAAGTTCTAAAATCTATATATCTGGAAAATTATAATTCATCAGATTTTATAACTTCACTGCTTAAGCTATACCAAACTGAAACCGCTTTACAAGCACAGACCACCTGGTTGATAAAATACCACATCGATGCCAAAAATAGATTTGACAGCCAGCAGGCAAATCTTATCCTTTCTCAACTTGGTGAATTATCGTCTTGGGCATCTCAATTGCACATCCTTCAAATCATTCCTAAATTAGGACTTGATTCTTCTCAGATTGAAAGAATAGAACCAACAATAAGACAGCTCCTAAAGGCTCCCAATAAATTTGTAAAAGCAGCCGCTTACGAGGCCTATTTCGAAATAGTGAAATGTTTTCCAGAATTAGCGCGGGAATTTAAACTGATGTGCGAAAATGCCTTGGAACATGAAAGCCCTGCTGTAAGAGTAAAGTTAAAACGTATTTTGTTGGATATTTAAGTAGTTTTGAACTTTTATAGCAATTAGAATAAAAATGCCGAAGGAAAAGGAAAAGGATTACGAAGGAAATGAACTGATCGATAGGTTGCCAAAGCACCTTAAACAATTTATTAAACCTCAAAATTATACAGATTATTCACCAATAGACCAAGCTGTTTGGCGCTATGTGATGAAGAGATTAGTCAACTATTTAAAAACTGTTGCACACGAATCTTATTTGGATGGATTGGAAAAAACGGGGATAAGTTTAGAATCCATTCCGAGCATGTATGGCATGAACCGCATTTTAAAAGATATTGGTTGGGCTGCAGTTGCTGTTGACGGGTTTATACCACCAAATGCTTTTATGGAATTTCAGGCTTATAAGGTCTTGGTTATCGCTTCGGACATCAGACAATTGGAGAATATCCAATATACGCCTGCTCCAGATATCATTCATGAGTCTGCCGGTCATGCTCCTATCATTGCCAATCCAGATTATGCCGAATATTTAAGACGATTAGGTGCTATTGGCTCGAAAGCCATTTTGTCCAAACATGACATAGACCTTTACGAAGGCATAAGAAAATTGTCTATTCTAAAAGAAGCCAAAGGAACGCCACAAACTCAAATTGATGCTGCTGAAGCACATATTCTTGATCTGCAAAATCAAAAGGTAGATCTTTCAGAAATGGCAAAAATCAAAAATTTGCAATGGTGGACTGTGGAATATGGATTGATTGGCGACATTGCCAATCCCAAAATTTATGGCGCTGGATTGTTATCATCCATTGGAGAAAGTACATTATGTTTTGAGGAAAAAGTAAAAAAAATACCTTTCTCTATCGATGCCATTTATCAGGATTTTGATGTCACACAACCGCAACCCCAACTGTATGTTACGCCCGATTTTTCTTACCTGATGCAGATTTTAGAAGAATTTTCGAACACTCTAAGTTTGAGAAAGGGAGGAAGTCGAGGATTGCAACGCCTCATTGATTCTCAAATGGTCGGAACCATAGAGCTAAGTACAGGTTTACAAGTGTCTGGAAAATTTACAAGAGCAATTTTGAATGAAGATCAAAAGGTTGTATACTTTGAGACAAAAGGCCCAACTGCTTTAGCCTTTAGAGACAAGGAATTGATTGGACATGGAGTTGAATACCATCAAAATGGGTTTAGTTCGCCTTTAGGAAAATTAAAAAATATAAACCTCGCTATAGAAAATATGGGGCCAGTAGATCTGAAAGCTTATAATTTTTACGACGGAAAGTGGTTGTCTTTTGAGTTTGAAAGTGGCATAAAAGTCGATGGACTAAATGTTACCGGAATTAGAAATATTCAAGGAAAATTGATGCTTATTCAGCTAAAGGATTGTACTGTTAGCTATAAAGATGAGGTCCTTTTCTCGCCGGAATTTGGCATGTACGACATGGTGGTAGGTAAGGATATTATTTCAGCTTATGCCGGTCCAGCGGACAATAATTCCTTTCCAAATCTCTACCATGAATCCGAGACCAAAACTGTCAAAGTCAAAACAACGGAATCAACCAAGGCTTTAGAAAAACTGTATCAAAAGCTAAGCGATTACAGAAATGACAAAACGTCTGATGAATCTCTTCTTACTGATATTTTTGAAACATGCATTTCAAAACACTCCAATGAATGGCTGTTATTGCTAGAGCTTTTTGAAATTTCTAAAGATGAAAGCTTGACAGCAGACATCTTGAAACAACTAGATCGCATTAAATCAACTCAACCGCACTTGATTTCTTTAATCGATGATGGATTAAAGCTTTTTTAGATTAAAATCGTATTTTTAATCATCAACAATAATTCCAGATTATGAATTTTAGATGTTTCGCATTAATACTTCTTTTTAGTTTTCATCAAAATTTTTCTCAAACTGTATTTGATCCTAACGAACGTATAAATCAACTTTCTGGCAAAAGACACAGCATTGGTTTGACGGCTGGTTATTCGGTAAAAGGAGTGACCAAATGGTCTGGTGCAGCTGGGTTTTCATGCAAACCTCAAAAAACGGAATTTTCGACTGTTACGTTAACACGAACCGCATCGATCGCCAAAAGTTTTACTGCTGTTGCTGTGATGCAATTGGTAGAAAAAGGCTTATTAGATTTGGACGAACCCATTAAAGCGTATCTTCCAAATCTTCCTGAAGATAAACATGAGATGACCATGAGGCAACTTCTCGGTCATACGGCAAGTATATCTCAATATTATGGCGACAAGGAATTTGAGAACAAAAAATATTTCAGCTCATTGGACAAAGCCATGGAAGTTTTTATCAATAGGCCACCAACTTTTGAGCCAGGAACGGGATATCTTTATTCGAGTTATGGCTATGTTGTCATTGGTCGAATTATGGAAGAGATCACAGGAATGAGTTATGAAGATTATATGCAAAAACACATTTTTGATGTGGCGCAGATGACTGCTACTGGCGTGGAATATTCGTATAAAACCTATGAGAATAAATCGTGTTTGTATCACAAAAAACGGCGAAAAGCTAGAAAAGCGAAGGCTAACGATTTAAGTAATCGTGTTCCAGGTGGTGGTTTATACAGCACTTTGGAAGACGTCCTGAAATTTGGAAATGCGCTGTTGGACGAAAAGTTTATTTCCTTAGAGTCAATTTCAGAAATGACTAAATATCAAGATGTTGAATATGATGATAGCAAATATGGGTTGGGCTGGTTTTTGTACGGACCATCTCCAAACCAAGAATTAATCATTGGACATAGTGGTGGACAAACGGGTTGCACCGCCCAACTTTTGATAGTTCCTGAAACTAAAACAGTCGCCGTGGTGTTGTCTAATACTTCAAATGTTCATAATGAAGTGTATAAGTTTGCATCAGATTTAGTGAAACTATCTGAATATGAATAAGTTGATTTGTCTTTGGCAATTGAATGAATGTTCTTTTATCAAAGCCTAGTAGCCATAGCGGTCTAAATCGATGGTTAGACCAAAAAAGCTCGCATTTGCCGCCCTATTAAATCGGGTATAGCTGTAATTTAATCTAATCTTGTTGAGCTTTAAGCTAAAACCTGCGCTCAGTCCGGCAAAGGCTCTCACTTCTTCGATGCGCAATTCTTCACCACGTCTTAAATTATATCCAAATTGAAGATTAAATCCTTTATCAGGAAAGAATTCTATGCCAATGATGGTTCTTCTGAATATATTGGCCAAAAAACTAGGATCGTCAGCGATGACATTTCCGTTCAAATCAACTTCGTCTCTTGCTGAATTCCCAAAGGCAATATCCCATTCTTGAAGATTTTCAAAAGTAATGTGCCATCTAAAAGGCAGTTTGCGGTATTTTTGGGAAATGCCGATGACAACTTCTAGTGGCAGATTTTCTCTTATCTCGTTGAAAGGTTTAATTTGATAGCCCAAATTTCTAATTACCCCAGAGATGATAAGATTTTGATTTTTGTTGATGTAAGAAAGCCCAATGTCTGTCGCCACGCCAAAAGAGGTGAAATTTTCCAATGTCGATGTGATTAATTTGACATTAGCGCCAACGTGGAAATCGCTAAAACCAAGTTGCTGTTGATAACCTACGGATAATGCAGCTTCATTTCCAGTAAAGGTTCCTGTGGATATGGCATTTTCGTCAAATCCATTAAAACTGCCGTAATTGACATAAGTGATTCCAGCTTGAATGACCCTTGTTCGTCTGTCAAAGAAATGGGCGTAAGATGCTGTTCCGTAACTAATATCTCCAATAAAATTCATGAAATTTACACTCAGGTTTCTGTCCATTTCATCATTGATAAGTGCAGGATTTTGAAGAGCAGATGTAGGGTCGTAATTTTCCAGCGTCACATTTTTTCCACCCAAAGCGGAATGCCTTGGCGAAACAGGTAGATTTAAAAACTGATAGGTGTTTTGGCCACCAATCTGAGCATTGGTAGAAAATCCAAAAGAAATTAAAATGATAAAGGTGATAAAATACTGAAATTTCATCTATTTGAAAAAAATCGCAATGTACGTATTACTAACGATAGTTAATGGGATTTATTTAATATTAAGTGCTAATAATTTAGTCCAAGTTTTGTAGTCTAACCGCATCCCGTACATCTTTAATTTAGAAAAATCTAAGGGTATTAGTCTTTCAGCATAAACATCAAAATCTTGATTTTCCAAATAGGGTTTATGACATGCAAATACTTCAACTCATTCTTTACTTAGTATTCAATAATCGAGTTCATCTTGAATCTGATTAATGAGATCATATTTCAGTTTAAACGTTTTCAATAAAAACTTTACAAAACAAGAATATTTGATTTATTGAATCTAGTTATTTCAACCATTTATAACTTGAAATTACCGTAATGAATTGAAAATCAAAAACTTTATCGATTCAATTCAAATCATTTTTTATCGTTAGCAATTCTCAACGATTTGTAATTTTAATTCACAACTGCATTTAACTCTCATGTAAAAAAGTTCGAAGTTCAACTTTAAAAATCCTTCACTAGGTAGCTCAGGAAATTTTGTAACCTACAT
Organism: Bacteroidia bacterium; assembly: GCA_030429455.1. Lineage (GTDB taxonomy): Bacteria > Bacteroidota > Bacteroidia > Flavobacteriales > Flavobacteriaceae > Psychroflexus. The sequence goes on from JAUIFC010000065.1 coordinate 8,827, forward strand.
TATCAGAGAGTTTATAATCTCTTTTAAAGAGGTTTTGCTCTTTAATCATTGCCACCGTTTGTTTTGGAAGTTTATCTTCCCAGCCCGGTGTGCCATCAGCAATCATTTTTAGAACTTCTCTGGAGAATATGCTAAGGTTGTTTTCGTCAAAGTTTTTGATATCAACGACACGCCCGTTATTTTTAAAAAACTTATACAGCTCTTTCATTCTTGGGTGTACCTTTAAATTCTCGCTGTTTACAATTTCTCCCGTTTCTTGGTTCTTGTATGGATACAGATATACTTTTAAATCTTTGAAGAATAATTTTCCAAAAGCTTCCAATATTCCACCACTTAAATGCCTGTAATAACGCTCGTCGAATACGTCAATCAGGTTATTTACACCCATGGCAATTCCCATACGTTCTTTGGAATAGTTAGAAAGGTATTCCACTAATTTATAATACTCTTGGAAGTTAGAAATCATTACCGTCTGTCCAAGGCTACAAAGCAAATCTGCTCTGTCAAGGAAATCTTCTTCATCTATTTCTCCTTCAGATCTTAAGTTGGAAAGCGTAATTTCAAAGACCACCTGAGTCATTCTTTCATTTACTTTTCTTTCTTTCAGAAAAAGTTCTAAGGAGCTTTTGTAGATTTCCAAATTTACATTAGTCACCGGTCTAAAGCTTCCTCTTAAGGCTAAGATGTTCTTTTTATACAAAACTGCTGCTGGTAAGACATTGTTTCCGCTAGGAGAAAACATGACCGCATCGGTCATATTATGTTTTACCAATTGTAAACTCATCAATCGGTTATCCACGGTTTTAAATCGAGGGCCAGAGAAATTTATAGTGTCAATCTCTAATTGGTCTTTATCCAAATGATTATAAAGGTTAATCAGAATTTGTTTAGCACTGTCATGATTGTAAAACGCACCATAAATCAAATTCACACCAAGAACGCCAAGGGTCATTTGCTGATGTTTTGCATCATTTTCCTTAAAACGGATGTGAATCATAATCTTGTTGTAGCCTTCATCTGGTTTTACCTGATATTTGATGCCAACCCAACCATGGCCTTTATATTTTTTGGCAAAATCTATGGTTGCTACAGTATTTGCGTAAGTAAAGAACAATTTTTCGGGATGCTTTCGTCGTAGAATACGCTCCTCGATAAGCCGGGTTTCGTGATCAAGCATTTTATGCAATCTGTTTTCAGTCACATAACGTCTGTCTGCTTCTGTGCCATAAACCGCATCACTAAAATCCTTGTCATAAGCACTCATCGTTTTTGCAATGGTTCCACTTGCGCCACCAGCTCTAAAGAAGTTTCTTACCGTTTCCTGACCAGCTCCAATTTCTGCAAAAGTGCCGTAGATGTTTTTGTTAAGATTTATTCTTAATGCTTTATTTTTGATGGATAATACTTTGTCAAACTCCTGATCACCATCGATAGAAACAGCCATTTTTTAAGGTTTTAGCGATTAATAATTTTTACCAAACAAATATAATTATTTGGTTAAGCTAAAGCAAAATAATACTTATTTTTGAGAAAAAATTTAAGACTTGAAAGTTACGTTTTTAGGCACAGGAACATCGCAAGGCATACCCGTCATAGGAAGTAAACATCCTGTTTGTTTTAGTGAAAACCCTAAAGATAAACGGCTTAGAGTCTCCGTCCTTATACAATGGGAAAGCTATAGCTATGTGATTGATTGCGGCCCGGATTTTAGACAACAAATGTTGGCAAACCCTATTGAAAAATTGGACGGCCTCTTGTTTACGCACGAACATAATGACCATACAGCAGGAATCGACGATGTTCGTCCTTTTTATTTTAGGCAAGGTAACATTTCGGTTTACACACATCCACGTGTGTTAGAACAATTGCAAAAACGTTTTGAGTATGTGTTTCAAGTAGAAAATAAATACCCCGGAGCACCAAGCCTCGATATTCATATCATAAATGATGAACCTTTCCAACTGGCAAACAAAACGGTAATACCTATAAATGTTTACCATGGAAGTCTTCAGGTCTATGGATTTCGAATTGATAATTTTGCATACATTACAGATGCCAAAACCATTCCAGAGGAGTCTTTAGAGCAATTGAAAAATTTAGATGTTTTGGTGTTGAATGTATTGCGATACGAAACCCATATGACACATCTCAACGTTGAAGAAGCCCTTGAGGTCATTGAAATCTTAAAACCTAAAAAGACCTATTTTACACACATCAGCCATTTGTTTGGCTTTCACGACGAGGTAGAAAAAGCCTTACCAGATCATGTGTCTTTGGCTTATGATAATTTAAAAATTGAGCTGTAGTCTTCTTTAATACATTGTTTTCTAGTTTAAATAGCTCAAATTACTTTAAGTTTTGGATTAAGTAACATTTGCTGAAAAAGTGAACATATAATTTTTACGTTTTGGTTTATAGTTTATTATTCTAGATGAATTATGAATTGCTGATTTAGGTTTCAGAATTTGTCATGAAAAAATATATCAGACGCAATAAGGCAGATTTGAGTACAGTTGAAGTGGCAAGCTAAACATTTGAAAAAGTGGTGTATTTTTGAGGATGTATGGTAGCTGTAGTGCATAAGAATATAAATAATCAATGAAACAAATTATAATAATACTCTTGTCTATTATTCTAATGGCTTGTAATAGTACAAGCAAAAAGAAAGAAAGTATTGATTCAGAAGGAACGAATGAATTGGAGAAAAAAATTGATGAATACTTTTCCGCTCTTAAGGAAATGGGGAAATTCAATGGGATAGTTTTCGCTTCAAAAAACGATACATTAATCATTAACAAGGCTTACAATTTAAATCAAGACATAAACAGTACAACATATGTAACAACTGAAAGTCAATTTGATATTCATTCTGTTTCAAAATTGATGGCAAAATACATCATTGTAAAATTTGAAGAAGAAGGAAAAGTAAACAAACGCCAAACTGTAAGCGATTATATTGAAGATTTTCCAAATGGAGAAAAAATAACAATAGAAATGTTACTAAATCATACTTCTGGATTGCCAAGAAGTTTTGAAAAAGCTGAAGACGATTTTATTACTCTAAACTCAGAACAGATTATCCATATAGCGAAAAAACAATCCTTGATTTTTGAACCTGGCACAGATGTTCAATATTCTAATGTAGCTTATGAAATTGTTTATTTCATAATTCAAGAAATTTCACAAAAAGCATTTGCTCAATGTCTAAATGATGAGGTGTTTAAACCATTAGAAATGTTGAATTCTGGCGCGCACTTTTATGCACAAAACAAAAACTTAAATCGCTTAGCAAAAAATCATATTAAAAAAGACAGTACAATTGTTCGAGTAGATAATATATTACCAAGTGAATTTAAAACGGCAAGAGTTTACTCCACAGCAAAAGACTTGAATAAGTTTTTGAATCATATAAAAAAAGAACCTTTTGCCTCCCAGCTCAAAGACAAAAATGCAGTAATAGAAAAAAGCGGTGGCAATGACGGAATACGTGTTGAAATCTACACAAATTTAGATTTTGACTATAATTTCATATTTCTTTCAAATTACGATGAAGTTCCTTTTCAAAAAACTCTTGAGGATTTTGCAAAAATTATGGAAAACAAACCCTATACAGTTCCTAAAGAACTAAATAGACAATCGATAGTTATATCTACTGATATTTTGGAAAAATATGTTGGGGTTTATTCATTTGCAGATTTGAATAATTTAGAGCTAACAGTAAATGTTGTTGATGGCGTTTTGACTCTAGATCAAAAAGGAGTAGTAATTGCAACATTAAAAGCAGAATCAGAAACGGTCTTTTTTGAAAATCCTAAAGAAGCAGAATCTTTTGAATTCATTGAATATGATGAGGGAAGTTATAATGTTCTTATGGATTTTAAGGGAATAAAACTAAAAGGAATTAAAAAATAATGCACTACAACAACTAAGTTTTTCCAGATATGGTATCGAGAGAGGTTGTTGTGTCTTCTGTACAGCCTGGTCTTAGGATAAATAACTTCTAACCAATGCCTGCTGTATTTGCTAACCTCTAGCTCGTCCTTAATTTTAAAGACTTTTATCAATTAAAATTTGACTATTTTTACCATTCAAGGCACACACAATTTGTGAGGTTTATTTAAACACACTTTGCAATAACAGTTAGCTAACTTATGAAATAAAAAATACTTCGCAATGTAAAGGGGATTTTTAAACTAGGTAAATCTTTGGAAACAAATTGAGTTGTCTAAAATGGAAAGAATTTTTGAATAGAAAGATTAAATTGTACTAGTAAATAATTTACCAGAACTTAAAACAAAATTGAAATTATAGATTCTAAATCTTTATCGGAATCAAAATCCGAATCGAAAAACTAAAAATTGAAAGTAATTAACTGCTCTATTTTATAAAACTTAACCTTGGAAAATGGAGAATAGAATTTTAATAATTCTTGGCATGCATAGATCAGGGACATCACTTGTGACCAATTGGATATATCTTTGCGGTTTAAATTTAGGAGAAGATTTAATTGGAAAAAGTCCCTACAATAAAAATGGACATTATGAAGATAGAGACTTTCACAATATTCATGAACGTATTTTTAGATGTAATGGTATTCCATATGGCGGTCTTAAACAGATTGATAATTTGATAGTTACAAAAGAACAAAAAGAAAAATTAAAGAGGCTAATAGAGGTTAAGAATTCTAAAAATCAACAGTGGGGTTGGAAAGATCCTAGAACAAATATGTTTTTACCCATTTATCAGGAGTTAATCCCCGATGCAAACTACCTAATATTATATAGAGATCCTTTTTGTGTTATTGAATCTTTGTTAAGGCGTATGAAAGATGAATTCAAAAGGCTTTTATTAAAAAATAGATTTTCTAAGATTAAATATTTTATATTTCAGAAGTACTACAACAGAAAAGTAGAAAATTCAAACATCCATAATTTTGCATTGGCATGGATACAGCACAATAGAAAAATACTAGATCATTTAAATAAAGTACCCAAAGAAAAATATAGAGTAATTTCCTATGATTATCTTATTGAGAATTCGTCTTGCATTCATAATTGGCTTCAAGAAAATGGGTTTGTGTTAGAAAAATTTGATTTTAACAAGGTATTCGATCCATCTTTAATGAAATCAGTGAATCAATCTACTCTTAAGTTAAAAGATGCGGTAATCAAAGAAATAAAGGATATCGAATTTTTATTTAAAGAAATATTAAATAAAGCAAATGAGTAAGACCTAATTGCTTTCAGTTTCTATAGGAAAAGAGGCTAAATTAGTATTACAAAGATGTCAAGGAACTTTAAAATTTGCTAACATATTTATTTTTGGCAAGTGAGTTCACTAAAGAAGCTTACAATTCTTCAAAAAAGATTTAAAATGAACAAGATGAATTCCAAGTAAAGAAAAAGAATTTTGAAAAAAAATGGGGCATATATCTGATCTATTTGTAGAGGGATTAATAAACTTCAAAACCTTTACAAACTCTCATCAATCAAAAACCATTGATGATTTATAACAAAAAAGTACATATAATTATAAGTAAATTAAAGTTCAGTTTATCCTTCCTTTTTGGTTGTCTGAGCTTAGAAAAGTTAAGCATATAAACGACTTGGCGGTAAAACAAACTCATAGCTAAACATTGAAACTCAAATAATAGGATGTTCAAGAAATACCTACATCATTTGGTGAAAAGAATAAAACTTGTTTTGCTTACTTTCTTTAAAAAAAGAAGGATAGATTTTTTGATTGGAGGAACTCAAAAGGGAGGCACAACGGCCTTAGATCATTATTTGCGAAAACATCCCCAAATTGGAATGGCAAAAAGAAAAGAAGTCCATTTCTTTGACAATGAAGAGGTATACTCAAGACCGAATGTTAACTATAACAAATACCATATATTTTTTGATTTATTCTGTAATAAAAAAGTCTATGGAGAGGTTACGCCAATATATATTTATTGGGAGTCGTGTTGCAAAAGAATATATGAATACAACCCTAATATAAAGTTGATTTTTATACTTAGGAATCCAATAACTAGAGCATTTTCCCATTGGAATATGGTTTATGATAGAAATTCGAATGTTGAAACATTTAGCAGTGCTATAAAAAATGAACCAGAGCGCTTAAAAGAAGCATTGCCTTATCAACATCGAGAATATTCTTATGTTGATAGAGGATTTTATGCTGAACAAATTAAACGGTATAAGCGCTATTTTCCTGAAAATCAGCTCATGTTTATAAAGTATGAAGAGTTCAAGGCCAATCAAGAAAAAACGCTTATTGATATTTTTAATTTTCTAGGTGTCAATCCTGACGCGTTTATCTATGAATATAAAATTGTACATAAAAGGGAAAAGCATTCTGAAATGTCGAAAGAAGATAAGGAATACTTGATCAGAACTTTCAAAGATGATATTTATCAAGTAGAAAAAACGTTGAATTGGGACTGCAGCGATTGGTTAAAATAAACACACACTTCCTCCAAAAATTAAGTTTTTCCATAAAGGCATCGAGACAGGCTGTTGGGGCCGCCCTTTTTGGTGGGAACAATAAATCTGCCTTGGACGGAGAACCTTTCTAAAGAAATTTCGGTATCAGGACAGGCTATACCTTATGGATTCAGCTAAAAGTTTGCAAAAAAATCTTTTTTGGAATGTCGATTTAAGAGTTCGTTTATTTCAGTTTGCAATAGAGTCTATTTTTCTGTATGTTTTTTCGATTTTTCTATAGTATTCATACGAAATGACGAAAAAGCTAAATTAAAAGTGCTTTGGAAAATAAAGTCATTTTAACCTCAAAAACAGACATCAGTTCATCTCATGAATTCTTTTGTAATAAACAACAGTAAAAAAAATCTATTAATCAGATTTTTTACAATTATTTTTTATTTTTGAGTGCCTTACATCATGATAATTAAAAAATCATTTTAACCACGCTTTTGGATTTTTTAAATTATTAACTATTCGAGCTATGTAATAGCTCGAATGAAACAACTATTAAACATACATTTTATGATTAGCAAAAAATTACGCTCCTTGAAAACTTTTTTGTTTTTATTTCTATTTTTAGGCATAACGAGTTCTTCCTTTGCACAACTAAATAACTATTGGCAGGCAGGGCCATACACTCAGCCTTTTCAGAAAAACCTTACAAACGGAGAAACACAAATTGACTCTTTTAGTGTTTTTCAACTTAATGTTGTTGGGTTCAAACAAGCGCTTTCAAATGCGCCATTAAGAGGGCAAAGCGCAACTTCAAGCCTATCTTTAAGTATCCCTACTTCAGGCGATAGTTATGGTGTATTTGAAATGTATGAAGTACAAACTTTAGCGCCAGCATTGGCTATTAAATATCCTAACATCAAGTCTTATGTTGGTAAAAATACTGCAAATAACAGCGAAAGAGTAACTATAACAATAACCCCAAGAGGCGTTCATGTCGTTATTATGGGTGTCAAAGAAACGCTGCTTATCAACCCAATATCCAATGCAGGATCTTTATACAAACTTTTTAAATCAAATGATTCTGAGATGTCTGCTTTTACTTGTGATTTCGAAGATACTATTACAAGTCAAGCTGTTCCGATGGGTCCTTTTTCCAATACAACCTTTGCAGTCGACGATTCTACGTTAAGAACCTACAGGTTTGCAGCGGCTACTACAGCAGAAAATTCGCAGTATCATATCACGCAAGCTGGGGCTACAGGAGGTACAGATGCAGAAAAAAAGGCAGCGGTTTTAGCTGCTTTAACTGTATCTCTAGATCGTATTAATAGCATCGTCGAAAATGAACTGGCCATTCGTTTTCAATTTATTCCGACTACGGATACCTATATATTTCTTGATGATAGCACAGATCCATATTCAAATTCGTCTGATGTTCTACTCGAAGATTGGAGTACTACACTTTTAAATGAAAACAGAAATTACCTGCACACAGCTGTAGGAAATGAAAATTACGATATTGGTCATGTTTTTGGTTTTTACCCTAATACGGGAGCTGGTGGTATTGCGAATCTGCGGGCTTTATGTCGAAATGATTTGCTCAAAGCTGGTGGGGTTACTACCTCAGGTACTCCAGAAGGAGAGTTGTTTAACCTGATATTAGGTCACGAGATTGGTCATCAGCTTGGTGCAAACCATACTTATAACAATTCTTGTTCTGGTAATAGAAACGATGACACAGCCTATGAAACAGGAAGTGGAATCACAATTATGGGATATGCCGGAATTTGTCCACCAAATGTCATTGACTCTAGTGAGCGCGTAGACCATTATCATGCCGCAAGTATAATTGAAATGTCTACTCATATTTATAATAATGCTTCCTGTGGGCAAACAACTGCTATTGCTAATATGCCTCCTGTAATTACACCTTTATCAGATTATACCATTCCTATATCAACGCCTTTCGTACTAGACGTTCAAGCAACAGATGCCAACGGGGATAACCTTACTTATAATTGGGAACAATACGATAAGGAAATATCTACTCAACCACCTTTAGCAACTGCTACTGACGGTCCTTCGTTTCGAGGATTTGATGTCTCTACGTCTTCCGAGCGATATTTCCCACGATTAGAAGATTTATTAAGTGGTCTTTATGAAACCACTTGGGAAGTATTGCCAAGTGTTGCTAGAGATATGAATTTTGTTGTGACAGTAAGAGATAATAATGCGCTGGGAGGTCAGGTGGTGCAGGATTTTAATACCTTAACCGTTGATAATACAGCTGGACCTTTTCGAATAACGTCTCAAGCTGGAAATACCTTCTTTTGGCAGACAGGAGCATCAGTTGATATTACCTGGGACGTGGCGAATACAGATAATCCATCTGGGGTAAACTCTCAACTTGTTGATATATATTTATCAACCGATGGGGGTTTAAATTTTGATACGGTTTTAGCAACTAATACCGCTAACGATGGTTCTCATACCATTACAGTTCCAAATACCTTAACCTCAGATGCGAGAGTAATGGTAAAGTCTGCCGATAATGTGTTTTTCGACATTAATGAAGCTACCATAGAAATAGTGAATATGCTATTAACTTGTAACGCACCACAAGGTTTAACCTTAGATGACCTTCAACCTGATTCTGCTACAATTTCTTGGTTCGACGCTATTGAGTCTATGTCGTCTAATGGTTACAGCTATTATCTAGTTACAGATGGCTCTGTTCCAGATGGCACTTCTACACCTACTGGCAACTTTTCTCAAGGGACCACTTCTACAACTTTTACTGGTCTGACTTCAAATACAAATTATGATTTTTACATAAGATCGAATTGTGATAATAGCGATGTTAGTGACTGGTCATTAGCCTTAAACTTTACGACACTTTGTAATGCTAGTTTGGCTCCTTTTACTGAAAATTTTGACGGCCCCAATTGGACTACGGATCTTTCAAGTGATACATTAGACGGATGTTGGAGAAGAACACCTGAAAATCCTTTTCAAAATTATGGGTGGCGTGTAAGGTCTTCGGCTTTAAACGGCTTGACAGGTCCTTCGACAGATGTCTCTGGTAGTGGAAATTTCATGCTTGCTCATGCCTCAAGTTTTGAAAATTATTCAGAGGCCGTTTTTGAAACACCTCGAATTGACCTAAGTGCTCTATCAATTCCAAATTTAAAGTTTAGCTATCACATGTTTGGTAGTGCAATGGGCACTCTGAAAGTACAGATTAAAGAAATAAACAATTCGGCATATACAGATTTGTTTATTATTAATGGTCAACAACAGTCGGCAGCAACAGATCCATTTATTGAAGAAACTATTGATTTGAATGCCTATGCAAATCAGACGGTAAACATTAGATTTTTAGGAATACGCGGAGAAAATTTTAATGCAGACATAGCCATAGATGACGTTAAAATTGAAGAAACCTCAGAGTGTGCTGTTGTCGAAAATTTAAGCAGTTCCAATGGG
>JAUIFC010000285.1 GCA_030429455.1 Bacteroidia bacterium
TGTAAAAATGCTATGATTTTGTTGTCAGCTCCTTTTTTAGGCTGTTCGTTAATCAATCGAAACCCAGCTTTAGTAAGGCGTTCAATTTCAGCATGAATGTCTTCAACGTCAAAAGCGACATGGTGGATGCCTTCTCCACGTTTGGCAATATATTTGGCAATAGGAGAATCTTCTCGTGTTGCGCCTAACAATTCAATTTTATTTTCTCCTGTCTGAAAGAAAACAGTTTTTACGCCTTCGCTTTCGACTTCTTCGGACTGGTAAGCAGGTTTGCCAAGTAGTGCTTCGTATAATTGTGTTGAGGCTTCGATATCTTTTACGGCGATGCCTAAATGTTCAATTTTTCTCATGAGTCATATATTTTATGCAAAATAAGCGCATTGAAAAGACCCAAATTATGATTAGACTCACTTTTCCTTTATTTTATAATCTTCAAAGTTTTCAATTGTTGTATTTTTGAGAAAAACCCAAACTTATGCGATACGAGCCCATAAATAGTCAATTGTATATTGATAATAGAAAAAAATTTACTGCTCAAATGAAACCAAATGCTTTAGCAGTTTTTAATTCCAACGATATCTATCCCATTGGTGCAGACAGCACCATGCCGTTTCAGCAAGATCGAAACATATTGTATTTGAGCGGTGTAGATCAGGAGGAGAGTATTTTGGTGTTGTTTCCAGATTGTCCAAAAGCAAAGCATAGAGAAGTTTTATTTTTAAAAGAAACCAACGACCACATTGCGGTTTGGGAAGGCGAGAAGTTAACCAAAGAAAAGGCTTACGAATTATCGGGTATAAAAACCGTGTATTGGTTACAAGATTTTGAAAGGATTTTAAGAGAATTGATGGCTCAGAGCGAAACCATCTACATAAACACCAATGAACATTACCGAGCCAATCCAGACACCAAAACCCGTGAAGACCGCTTTAACTCTTGGGTGCGTGAAACTTATCCAGCGCATCAAGTGGCCAAAAGCAATCCTATTTTACAACGCTCACGTTCGGTAAAACATGCATTGGAACTAGAGGTCATGCAAAAGGCTTGCGACATTACAGAACAAGGTTTCAGACGAATTTTAAAATATACTCAACCGGATGTTTGGGAATACGAATTGGAAGCAGAATTTCTGCACGAGTTTATTCGACAACGTTCCAAAGGCTTTGCCTATACGCCCATAATAGCAAGTGGAAATAATGCCAATGTCTTGCATTATATTGAAAATAAAGATCAATGCAAAGCTGGCGATTTGATATTATTTGATGTTGGCGCAGAATATGCCAATTATTCCAGTGATATGTCCAGAACAATACCGGTTAATGGAAGGTTTACTCAACGTCAGAAAGACGTGTACAATGCCGTCTTAAGAGTGAAAGATGAAGCCACGAGAATGCTTGTTCCTGGAGCGGATTGGGAAAAATACCATGTTGAAGTTGGAAAATTGATGACCTCGGAATTATTGGATTTAAAATTATTGGATAAAGCGGATGTTCAAAATGAAAATCCAGAATGGCCCGCTTACAAGAAATATTTTATGCACGGCACTTCGCATCACTTAGGTTTAGATACACATGATTATGGCTTATTGTACGAGCCTCTCCAAGCCAATCAGGTATTTACGGTGGAACCTGGCATTTATATTCCAGATGAAGGTTTTGGAATCCGTTTGGAAGATGATGTTGTTATCCAAGAACAAGGGGAACCATTTAATCTTATGAAAAATATTCCTATTGAAGTTGAAGAGATTGAAGACATCATGAATTCTTAAGCTGTATTAAAAAAGTTGTATAAAAAAAGGGTCAACTGATAAAGATGACCCTTTTGTTTTTTTAGGGATTAAGTTACTATTTTATATCTATGATTTGAGTAAAGCTGTCTTTACCGCTTCTCACATTAATGGTGTATTCACCTTGTGGTAGTTTTTTGGTATTAAAGTTTTTTCTAATCAATAGCTCATTTAAATTGTCTAGTTCTACAACTTCATAACCATCTAAATCTTGGATGCTTATTTCAACAGCATTGAGTTTTGGATTTGTAAACCCTACGCTAAGAACATTGCCATTTTGCTTAACTATTGGTTTAAAGCTTATTTTAAGTATATCTGATGTAATTAACTCGCCATCAATGGTTTTTTCAACTACTGCGGTATTTACTTTGCTTTCATTTTCATATTGAACAAAGTATTTTCCTGATGGTAAATTATCCATCTTAAAGACTTTGAGATAGCTTTCATTTTTAATTGTTTCATAAAAGAGAACATGACCTTCATTATCAAAGATTTTAATGTTTTCATCTACTGAGTTTTTTGTTACTTCAATAACTACAGATGTGTTTCCATTAGTTTTGATTTTTACATTTGAAGCAGTAAGTGCTTGTACACCAAACATTAATACGACTGCTATCATTACATTTTTGAGTGTTTTCATAGTTTTCATAATTTTAAGTTTTAAATTATAAGACAAAAGTACTTCAGCTTTGGCGTGTCGTCTTCAACAGAAATAACCAATTATGATGCTATATTAACATCAATTAATTATTTAAGAGATTTTAACGATAAATATAGCATATTAAGATGCTTAATTATATTTGCAATGGTAAAATAGTATAATACAAAGATAATTTAGCATAATGTCCTTGATAAAACCTGAATTTGAAAAAATCGAACCTCCCTTTGGAAGCTCCTTAGTTTACAAAAGATTTTCTAAACATGTGGAAAATGTAAAACCATTCTGGCATTACCATCCAGAATTGGAAATTGTATATGTCAATGGAGGAACGGGAAGACGTCAAATAGGCAATCATGTGTCTTATTACCGAAATGGCGATTTGATTTTTATCGGTTCTAATTTGCCCCATTGCGGCCTAACCGAGAAAATGACGAATAATAAAAGTGAAACGGTTATTCAAATTTCCCCAGATTTGTTAAATCAAGATTTTTTTATATTAATTCTTAAATTCTTTAATTTTCTAAATCTTAGACTTTTTATTCCAAATCTTAAATATAACCATT
>JAUIFC010000286.1 GCA_030429455.1 Bacteroidia bacterium
CAGATTGACAACAAAAGAGAAAAAACATTGGACAAAAGCTTCTTAAAAAAAACACTGCAAGCGCCGAAAAAACCAGATCATATTTCTGCTACCGCACAATGGCTAGCAGGCGAAGGTGCTGGTTCATGGTTTGTGATAGAATCGACTTCAAAGCCCTTGTATTTTAATGTTTATAGATATTCGCCAATTGGAGAATTGGAATGTAAAGGTGTTTTTGTACAAGAAAAAAATTTCAACACTTTTGAAATCGAAAAGGAGTACAAGTTTGAGCACATGAGCCATTGTGCCAAAGTGACGATACGTCAAGAAAAGTACAAATTAGAGTTTTTGCGATTGATGGATTTGTAACTACTCTTTAAAAGGTCTTATAATTTGTCCTAAAAATCCTTTAGGATATTTTTCGTCACCAGAGAAACCAATTTCTATTTGCTTACCATCTTTTGGGATAAAGGCCGTTCCGAAAATATAATCCCATAAGCTGAGAGAAATTCCAAAATTCACTCCTTTCTCTCTTTCCGCTGGAAGATACTTGGCGTGATGCCAAATATGCATTTTTGGATTGTTAAAAACATATTTTAAAATACCATAATCCCAACCCACATTAGCATGATTAAGATGTCCTATAAAAACACCAATCATATGTACCAAAAAGAATTCCTGTAATCCAAATCCTATCATTGCCAAAGGGATGTACTGTATGGATTTATAAATAATTGTTTCCATAAAATGAAACCTGAAATGAGCAGCAAAGCCCATATCCTTTACGCTATGATGCACTTTATGAAATTTCCATAACCAACTCCTTTTGTGGAGTTGTACGTGTACATTCCATTGTATAAAGTCTGCCAAGACAAACATGATGAGCAGTTGAGACCAAGCAGGAAATTCGGCGATGCTAATGGCTATCAAATTTTCAATACCAATAGACGAAAGTCCATCATTAAAAAGATTGACAAATACATTAGAAATCGCATTGTAACCTATGAGTGAGAATAAGAAAAAGTTGAAAAAAATATAAAAAATATCCAGCCAGAATCCTTGTCTAAAAAACTTTTGTTGTTTACGCCAAGGAAATATTACTTCCAAAAGCATTACCAATAGGGAAAGCCCAATAAGCCAATAGAAATAACCTGTCAACTTAGGATTTGTTATTTCGCTTATCAAATAATTGAAATAACTTGAGAACGACTTCAAAAAAATGTCTAAATATTTATCCATACGGCAAAAATAAAAGGAATTCAATGAAAATCAAGTGACTTAAGTTACAGCTAACAAGGTTTTAACCCAAGTTATAGTTTGCAGATATTTCAAATGAAGGTTGTCGTTTAAATTGAAATTGATAGAGCTGGATATTTCAATTCAACCAGAAATTTCAATTTTAATCATGCTAAAATTGCCGAATTAATAATATTAAGCTTTTATTGGTTAAATTTTTACGAAATATTTAATTCAATCTCAAATTCATTTTCAATTATATGAGAAAAATCATTTTTATACTCTTTATTCCTCTCTAACTTTGTTATGGTAAATCTAATAAAGCGTAAAAGAATTGAAATCTCTAATTGATAAATACAACATTCCTGGACCAAGGTATACCAGCTACCCAACGGTACCATATTGGGACGATGAGTCGTTTTCGTTAAATCGATGGAAAAAAACAGTACAAACGACTTCGCATCCGGACGAACCAATAAGTCTTTATATCCATCTTCCATTTTGCGAAAGTTTGTGCACGTTTTGTGCCTGTAACAAGCGCATTACCAAACGACATTCTGTAGAAATGCCTTACATAAAGGCACTTTTAAAGGAATTGGATTTATATACCGATTTATACGGATATAAATTAACCCTTAAAGAAATTCACCTTGGTGGTGGCACACCAACATTTTTTTCGGTTGAAAATTTGGACTATTTGCTTAAGGAAATTTTGAGGAAAACATATTTGACTGAAGATGCATCGTTTAGCTTTGAAGGTCATCCCAATAACACCACAAAAGCGCATTTGGAATTATTGAAATCTTATAATTTTGATAGAGTAAGTTTTGGGATTCAAGACTATAATCCTATTGTTCAAAAAGCTATAAACAGAATTCAGACTTTGGAAAATGTCGAATATGTTACAAAAACTGCGAGGGAAATAGGCTACAAGTCAGTAGGACACGATTTGATTTACGGGTTGCCATTTCAAACCTTAAATCATGTTCTTTATACAATAGAAAAAACGATTGAGTTAAAACCGGACAGGATTGCCTTTTACAGCTACGCACATACACCTTGGATAAGAGGAAATGGTCAAAGAGGTTTTGATACCAAAGACTTGCCACAACCTGAAACCAAACGATTGCAGTACGAATTGGGTAAAAAAATGCTCGAAGAAAATGGCTATGTTGAAATCGGTATGGATCATTTTGCACTTCCAACCGACGAATTATATAAAGCTTTGGAGGCCAAAAGTATCCACAGAAATTTCATGGGTTACACCATTAAAAACACCAAGCATTTAATCGGCTTAGGCGTATCTTCAATCAGCGATGCTTGGTTTGGTTTTGCTCAAAACGAAAAAAGGTTAGAAGACTATTATTTAAGGTTAGAACGCTTAAAATTACCAGTATTTAGAGGACACATCTTAACTCGTGAAGATCTGGAAATTAGACAACATATACTTAACCTGATGACCAAATTTGAAACAGATATGTCTAACACTATTTTGTCTAAAAAAGTGCTAAGACAAATATTTGAACACCTAGACGAATTTGTGAACGATGACCTTTTAGATATTGATGGTAATAAGGTAAAAATTAAACCAACGGCAAAAGCATTTGTAAGAAACATTTGCATGGCATTTGACTTAAGACTTTACCGTAAACAGCCACAAACTCAACTTTTTTCAATGACCATTTAATTATTAATTTATAAATACAAAAAACATGAATAGAATTTTAGTCCCAGTAGATTTTTCTAAGCCTTCTGAAAATGCACTAAGAGTAGCATCAGAATTAGCGAGAAAGA
>JAUIFC010000066.1 GCA_030429455.1 Bacteroidia bacterium
TGAAGTTTGAACAGTTAATCCATAAAAGAGAACTTCTGCGCAAAGTAAATCACCAGTGATTTCACTTGTTATTAGAGCGTAAACAGAACTGTCAATCTATGTTCGATGAAGGTTTTATTGGACTCTGAACTCGTCTCATAAACTTCTCAGCTTCTAGACTTCAAAACTCAGAAAAACAATATCTTTGCAAACTTTATAATTTACAGAATCTCAAATAACAGAATATGGTTAAGGATTTTATTAAAGAAGCAACATGGCGCGGAATGGTTCACGATGTCATGCCAGGAACACAAGACTGCTTAAATAAGGGTATGACCGCTGCATATATTGGGTTCGACCCTACTGCAGACTCCTTGCATGTTGGCAATTTGGTTCAAATCATGACGTTAAAGCATTTCCAAAGATGCGGACATAAACCTATTGCACTCGTTGGCGGAGCGACAGGAATGGTTGGTGATCCTTCGGGAAAATCTGCAGAGCGTAACCTTCTTGACGAAGAGACGCTACAACATAACCTCAGCTGTGTAAAACAACAACTAGAAAAATTTTTAGACTTTGATGGCGAAAATGCCGCTGAGGTGGTCAACAATTACGACTGGTTTAAAAATTTTAGTTTTTTAGAATTTATAAGAGACGTTGGTAAGCATATCACTGTGAATTATATGATGGCAAAAGACTCTGTTAAGTCCAGATTGGATACAGGTTTATCTTTTACTGAATTTTCTTATCAATTGGTACAAGGCTATGACTTTTACCATTTATGGGCCAACAAAAACGTGAAGTTACAACTAGGAGGTTCGGACCAATGGGGAAACATTGTTACTGGCACGGAATTGATTCGCCGCAAAGGAAAAGGAGAAGCATTTGCCATGACAACCCCTTTGATCACTAAAGCAGATGGCACCAAATTTGGAAAATCCGAAAGTGGTAATGTCTGGCTAGATGCCAAAAAGACCTCTCCATATAAGTTTTACCAATACTGGATTAACTCAACTGACGTTGATGCCGAAAAATACATAAAAATCTTTAGCACCAAGTCTAAAGAGGAAATCGATAACTTGATTGAAGAACATAGAAAGGCTGAACACTTAAAACTGCTCCAAAAAACTTTAGCACAAGAAGTGACAGAACGTGTACACTCCCGAGCAGAACTTGAAATAGCTGAAAGAGCAACCGCTATTTTATATGGAAAAAGTACTTTGGACGATCTAAAAACATTGGATGATCAGACTTTTAATGAAGTTTTTGAAGGTGTTCCAACAAGTATTATTCCATTGGAGAAAATCACAAAGGGTCTGGACATGGTTTCTGCCTTGGTTGAAGCATCTCAAATATTAAAGTCAAATGGCGAAGCAATTAGAACTTTAAAGCAAAATGCTATTTCCGTTAATAAAACGAAGGTTACTAAAGACTACACCTTGACCACAGCGGATTTATTAAACGACAAATACGTTTTAATTAATAAAGGCAAGCGAAACACGTATGTATTGAAGTTTGAGTAAAGGCTTCAAATGATTTGTGTCTAGAAGAACAACTCACCAACACATAAGTCGGCAAAAAATAAAAAAGGCCACCAAAATGGCGGCCTTTTTAAATTTAATAAGACGATGAAAATTAGCCGTTATTAGCTTTATTCATTCTATCTTTAAGTGCTTGTAATTGAGCATTAGCATCGCCAAGAGTTGGCTTGCTGTCCTCTTTCTTAGCTCTTGCTTGAGCTTCTTTTACAATTCTTGCTTCCTCATTTTTATGAATAGCTGAGTGTGAGGCAACAACTCTCTTGAACTCTTTGTTGAATTCGATAATGATGAATTGAGCTTCTTCTCCTTTCTTCAATTTAGTGGTGTCTTCTTTTTCTAAATGTCTGCTAGGAATAAATGCAACTACATCCTCGTTAAACTTGATTGTAGCTCCTTTGTCCACGATATCTGTAACTTCTGCAGTATGCTTGGTTCCTACAGCAAATTCTTTCGCATATTTATCCCAAGGATTTGTCATCGTTTGTTTATGACCTAAACTTAGTTTTCTTCCATCGACATCTAATTCAAGAACAATTACTTCCAATTCTTCACCTGCTTTACAGAATTCAGATGGATGCTTTATTTTCTTAGTCCAAGATAAGTCTGAGATGTAAATTAATCCGTCTATACCTTCTTCTAGTTCTACAAAAACACCAAAGTTTGTAAAGTTTCTTACAGTTCCTTTGTGTCTTGAACCAACAGGATATTTAGAAGTTATATCAGTCCATGGGTCTGGTGTCATTTGTTTGATACCAAGAGACATCTTACGTTCTTCGCGGTCTAATGATAGAATTCTTGCTTCTACCTCGTCACCGACTTTTACAAAATCTTGAGCAGATCTTAAATGAGTACTCCACGACATTTCTGACACGTGAATTAGACCTTCAACACCTTCTTCAACTTCAACAAATGCACCATAGTCTGCAAGAACAGTAACTTTTCCTTTAACAGCGTCACCTTCCTTAAGGTTTTCGTTAAGAGCCTCCCAAGGATGTTTACTTAACTGCTTAAGTCCTAATTGGATTCTTGTTTTGTCTTCGTCGAAGTCTAAAATAACGACATTCAATTTTTGATCTAGATCCAATACTTCATTTGGATGATTGATTCTTGACCAAGATAAGTCTGTGATATGGATTAATCCATCTACACCTCCAAGATCGACAAAGACTCCATAAGATGTAACATTTTTAACCACACCTTCTAAGACTTGACCTTTTTCTAATTGACCAATGATTTCTTTCTTTTGCTCCTCGATGTCCGCTTCGATAAGCGCTTTGTGAGAAACCACAATATTCTTGAATTCGTGATTGATTTTTACTACTTTGAATTCCATTGTTTTACCAACATAAGCATCGTAGTCTCTTATTGGTTTAACATCGATTTGAGAGCCTGGAAGGAAAGCTTCGATACCGAATACATCGACAATCATTCCACCTTTGGTTCTGCACTTTACTAAACCATTGACAATTGTGCCTTCTTCTTGAGCCTTGTTAACTCTTTCCCAAGCGCGAATTACTCTTGCCTTACGGTGAGATAAGATCAGTTGCCCTTCGGCATCTTCTCTAACATCTATAAGGACGTCGACAATGTCTCCAACCTTTAGGTCTGGATTGTAACGGAATTCGTTAAGCGAAATTACGCCTTCACTTTTGGCGTTGATGTCTATAATAGCATCATCTTCTGTAATATTGATAACAGTTCCTTTTACAACATCGTTATCAAGTGTTTCTACAAAATTGTCTTCAACAAGTTGTTCGAAAATTTTCAATTTTTCGTCCTCAACCTCTTCGATACCTTCTTCGTAACGGTGCCAATCAAAATTTTCTAAAAATTCTTCTGGTGAGATTTGCTCTTTTGGTTGAGTGTTTTCTGTAGTTTCTGCAACGGGTTGTTGCTCTTCGTTTTTTAGTTCTTCAGCCATAGCTGATGTAAGATTTGTATTCCGTCTGATGTGGAAATTAAGAGTTCAAA
This sequence comes from Bacteroidia bacterium, assembly GCA_030429455.1. Taxonomy (GTDB): domain Bacteria; phylum Bacteroidota; class Bacteroidia; order Flavobacteriales; family Flavobacteriaceae; genus Psychroflexus. Next base: position 3,492 of record JAUIFC010000066.1, read on the forward strand.
CAGAAGTTGTTATTGTTATTTATTAAAATTTGCTTTTAGTTTTCCACCTCGCTAAAAGGTTTGCAAAATTACAATTAATAATTTAACTATCAGAATGAAAAGGAAAATAATTTGTAATGAAGGTATTACGACAATAACACCTAAAACTTTACAACAAAAATGATAGCATCTAGCGACAGTTATGCACTAAAATATTTCAGCAGTTTTCAAAAACTTCAACTTACTACTCATCGTCAAGGTCTTCTTCTCTGTTTTCTATATCTACTATGCTTTCGTTCAGGTCTTCTTCAGCGTAATCATCAACATCGAAATCAGCCATGCTCACTTCAAGTTTAGCACTTATTTTTACTAAATATACGGTATCTTCAGTTCTCACTTCCACCGCTTCGATGGTTTGGTTTTTAGCATTTTTGAAAGTAATGATGTGCTTATCATCATATCCATCTGGATATTTTTCAACTAAGAGAGAAAGAATTTCAGGAGTAAGTTTTTTGTAATCGACTATTACGCGTTTCATTTTCCCAATTTTAATTTTTAAACAAACATAAGGAATGAAATTAATACGAAAAACACTTTTATTAATTTATATTAAATCCATTTTGGATGGTTACTAAGGTGTCGCAATTCTTTATGTATAAGCCGATTTTTTTAGTTTCAAATTCACTTTCGACATGATAAAAATTACAAGGTTTTTCCCTTGGTTTGCTTTTGCCAAAATCGACATCAGCATCGGTTAGAAAGGCTTCAATCTGCGCTGTATCAATTGCTTGTGATTTAAAAAAAGCCAATGCTTTGTCATCAAACTGACGTTGTTTTGTCCTTAAAGTCTTTAATACGCGATCATTAGGAAAATAGTCGAACGTCACATCTTTTTTGTCAAAAATTATAGAAACAAAAAAAACTCCTATCAGCGCTCCTCCGGCAAAAAATAGTAATCTTTTCTTTAGAGTCATAGTTTAAAAAATAAGTAAATTCGGGTCTCGATATGACAAATCAAACCAATCGGCTACAGATTTGTTGGTTAAAACACCGTGGTAAAAATACAATCCATTTCTTAATCCCATATCAAATCTTAAGGTATTTTCTAATCCACCTTTTTCGCCCATTTCCAAAAGAAATGGCGTAAACATATTACTTATTGATAATGAAGAGGTTTTAGCATATCTCGATGGGATGTTAGGCACACAATAATGAATAACATCGTGTTTAACAAATACAGGCTTTTGATGGGATGTTACTTCTGAAGTTTCTACACATCCACCCATATCAATACTGACATCTATAATTACAGCGCCTTTTTTCATTCCTCTCACCATCTCTTCTGTCACCAAAACTGGAGATCTGTTCATGCCACGAACAGCTCCAATGAGCACATGACAACGTTTTAAGGCTTTCATTAAATTCTTAGGTTGCAGCGTTGACGTAAATACTTGATGATTTAAGCTTGATTGCAGATTTCTAAGCTTTGTCAAGGAGCTATCAAACACTTTGATATTTGCACCGAGGCCAAGTGCAGCTCTTGCTGCAAATTCTCCAACCGTACCCGCACCAAGAATAAGGACTTCTGTTGGAGGCACGCCACTTGTATTACCAAACATATGGCCATTTCCGTATTTTGAACTCGACAAAATTTCTGAAGCTATAAGCACAGAAGATGTGCCTGCAATTTCACTCAACGCTCTGACGGCAGGCAAATCTCCATGTTCGTCCTTTATAAACTCGAAGGCAATCGCGGTAACCCTTTTTTCAGCTAATTTTTGAAAATAAGTTTTCTTTCTCATTTTAAGCTGAAGTGCAGAAATAATAAAAGAGTGCGGATTCAATAGATCAATCTCTTCCAAAGTAGGTGGCGACACTTTAAGCACAACAGGACAAGAAAAAATTTTCTCTCTGTCTGCTGTAAGAAATGCGCCTGCTTCGCTGTAATCTGTATCTTCGAATCCAGCATGAATTCCCGCATTCCTTTCGATAATGACTTGATGTCCATTACTTGTTAATGCATTTACAGAGTCTGGCGTTAAACATATTCTCAATTCTCCGTTAGAAATTTCTTTGGGTAATCCGATAATCATATCGCTTTTACGCTTGGTAACTTCTAACATTTCTTCCTGAGGCATTAATTCTCGTGCTGAAAATGGTGTTTGAGATGCTTGCATAGTGTAATTTGAATTGAACAACTAAATTACTAATAAATATCAAATCGCTTTATGTTAAAACAACAATAACATTGACAGTTTTAATATTTCATCCAATATACTATTTTTGAACCATGCCAATAAAAGAAGTTTCCAATTTTGAATTGTCCGAGAGAAAACTCTTACTGCGATTGTTCGATATTGTCTTATTGATCTTTAATATAACGGCTTTAAATTATCTTTTTGAGGAACCTTACATCCATTTTCACCCTAAATACTGGACATGGGTCATCGTTTATGTATTTTATTACATTTTCTTCGCAACTGTATTTGAACTCTATGTTTTAAAAAAAGCTGAATCAAGGTTTAAAGTATTCCAAAACTTAGTTCTCACGATAGGTATATCGACATTAATTTATGTCTTCACGCCTTACATCACACCTATATTACCTTCAAATCGTTCTTTAATTTTGATTTTATTCGCAAGTAGCCTACTTGTTCTCACCCTTTGGAGATTTGCCTACATAACTTTTATAACATCACCAAGATTTTATAAACGTGTATTTTTTGTAGGAGAAAGCTACAATATAGATCAGATTGCCAAGGAACTGAACAGTTTTGACCCCTACTATTTTATCAAAGGCTATGTCGACACACATCCAAGTGAACAGAATTCTTCAAAAAACATCACACGTTTTTCAACAAGAGAATTGGTGCAGAAGGTTAGAAATTTGAAAATTGATGAAATTGTTGTTGCCAATTCCTATAAAGGTGTAAATGAGGAGTTATATAAAATCTTAACGCCTCTGCTTGAAGAAGGCATCCCCATAATATCTTATTCAAAAGTGTATGAGGATATCACAAAAAGGATTCTAGTTCGCGATGCATCGACCGATTTTTATTGTTATTTCCCTTTTAACAGAAGTAACCAAAATAAACTTTACCTGACATTTAACAGAATAAAAGACATTGTAATTAGTATACCAGGCCTTTTGTCTCTTGCTGTAATACTCCCTTTGGTTTATATCTTGAATTTATTTTTTAATAAAGGACCACTTTTTTATTCGCAAGTTAGAATTGGCAAACGATCTAAACCATTTAAGATTTATAAATTAAGAACCATGGTTAAAAATGCTGAAAGCAATGGCGCTCAATGGGCGGAGAAAAATGACAGCAGAATAACCACTTTTGGAAAATTCTTAAGATTGATAAGACTTGATGAATGTCCTCAATTCTATAACATTCTAAAAGGTGAAATGAGTTTGATAGGCCCAAGACCTGAACGTCCAGAGTTTATTAAAAAACTTAAACATGAAATTCCGTTTTACGAAACTCGACATATCATTAAACCTGGCCTTACTGGCTGGGCACAAGTGAATGCAAAATATGCTAGTTCTAAAAATGAAACCATACAAAAACTACAATATGATTTGTATTATATCAAAGAAAGAAGTTTGTTTTTAGATTTTAGAATAATGGTAAAAACACTTTCAGCTGTTTTATATCTTAGAGGTCACTAGGTTTAATCACAGACTAAACATTTGAAAAACTCAGAATTTTATTTTTTTTAAAATTGCCTTGTAACGGTAAGTTCTTAGAAATTTCCCTTCTTGTTTATCCATCAAATATGGGATTTTCATAGTTTTTGAATTAAAAAAAGAATAGACACATTGAAAAAAACCAAACATTTTTCTTGCTGAAATCGCCAACTTTAGAGCTGCAATGCATACCAGTAAGACATCATACCTTAAGCCATGAAACACTTTTCCCTGTTTTTTGAAATAAGTTTTGGAGTAACTAGCTCCAGTGCTTTTTTTATGCTTAACCTGCAAGTTTTCAATAACTTGAATATTCCATTTTCTAAACCTTAGTTTAAATTCGTCGGCGGTGTCCCAACCCATTTGAGAATTTAGGCCGTTAATTGCTTTAAAAGCAGAACATCTATAAGCTTTTAAAGCACCTCTCACATGATCCAGATTTGTTAATGTTTCTGGAATCCATTTATCTGCTTTTTTCACACTACAAACACCACCACATAAGCCTAATCTTTGGTTTTCTAAAAAAGATCCATTGAGCGATTCGAGATAATTGGTTGGAAACTCCAAATCCGCATCAAATTTACAAATGATGTCATAGTCTTGTATGGAAACCAATTCTAGACCTCTTTTAAAAGCATTAACAACTTTTGCACCAGGTTGGTGTATAGAATGAATGTTGGACGGCAAAATTTCTACTAATGGATGATTTGAATATTTTGCCAATACCTTTAAAGTATTGTCTGTAGACGAATCGTCCACCACAATTATTTTTTGGGGCTTAAGCGTCTGATGGAGTAAAGAATCTATGCAAGATTCTATAAAAATCTCTTCGTTGTAAGCTGGAATAACGATTAAAAATTTTAAAGCACTATTGTCTTGTCGCATAAACCAGATAATATCTAGGTGTAAAATACCTCAAGAAAGGTCTCACCCCTATCTTTTTTGTAGGATTTGTAAACTTTATATAATCCTCGATTTTCCATCCTGTTTTTTCAAGCAACCAATCAAATTGCCAATCTTCAAACTCGTGGTAATGCCTATCCCATTTATCCGTTTTACTTCTGTACGCTTTTGAAAACCAAAGCTTCAGCGGAATGCTCACCACTAAATGTTTAGCCTTTATTGCTTTTAATACATTGTAAGGCGCCAAAAGATGTTCACAAATCTCAAAAGCGGTCACAACCTCGTATTCATCACTTTCAACAACAGAAAATTCTTCATCCAAATCTTCTCCTGATGTGTTGGTAACATTATATCCTTCTTTTGTCATGATTTCAGAAAAAGGATTTTTAACACCTAAATCTAAAATAGTACGTTCTACAGGAATATGTTTCTTTAAAAATGAAATTGTATGGTCATATCTCTTGTGAGGAAATTTTTTGTACATCTTATACCTGATAAGTCATCGCATTGATATTCATACCTGCGCCTACGCTTGCAAACATGATAATATCCCCTTTTTCTAATGTTTGGTTTTTGAAATGACCATTTAAAAACAAATCGTATAATGTTGGTATGGTCGCCACACTGCTATTACCCAATTTATCAATACTCATTGGCATAACTTCTTCTGGCATGGGCAATCCATACAATTTGTAAAAACGCTCAACAATGGCTTCATCCATCTTTTCGTTAGCTTGGTGAATAAAAATCTTTTTGAGTTTTGTAATGTCTTTTCCAGACTGATCAAAGCAAGCTTTCATTCCAAGAGGCACGTTGGTCAATGCAAAATTATAGATCTTTCTACCATACATTTTAATGTAACCCGTATTTTCGGTAACATCCAATTTATTCGTTTCGCCAAAGAAAATTAAATGTGACTCATCTACCGTATAAGAAGCGGAGCCATGTGATAAAATTCCGCTCTCAGAATCTGGAACTTCTTCGTAAATAGTAGCGCCAGCACCATCGGAATAAATCATGCTATCTCTGTCGTGAGGATCAACCACTCTGGAAAGTGTTTCTGCGCCAATGACCAAACATTTTTTTGCCAATCCAGCTTTGATAAATGCCATGGCTTGAATACTACCTTCTAACCATCCTGGACAGCCAAAAACAATGTCATATGCCACCGCCTTAGGGCTTTGAATATCCAATTTGTTCTTAACTCTAGCAGCTATACTTGGTAAGATATCAGTTTGGGTCGTTCCACTTTTGACATCGCCAAAATTGTGAGCTACAATAATGTAATCCAAAGTTTCCTTATCTATCCCAGCGTTTTCAATGGCTTTTTCTGCTGCGAGTGTAGCAATATCAGAGGTGTTCAAGTCGTCGGAAACGTATCTTCTCTCGCTTATTCCTGTTATTTTTTGAAATTTTCTAATAATAATTTCTGGATGATCATCAAATCCATCTCCTTCAGGAGTATAAAATTTATGGTCTAGAAAATCTTCATTTTTCATTATAACTTTTGGAATATAACTTCCAACACCTGTGATTTTTATTGACATACTTTTTTCTTAAAAAAATTTAAGAGCGCAAGTTAATAAAGAATTTTTATATTGAAAGTTATAAGACTTAGATTATAGTCTAAAACTGTGAGTAAACATAAAGTAACAATTGCCAAAACTCTGGATATCCTAAAAACTTTGAACATTAAATTATGTGACTATCCAGAGTTTATATTAACAATGTATGTCCTAATTCTTCACTTGAAAATTAATTGGCAATCCAAAAATAACATTCACAGGTCTTCCTCCCTGTTTTCCAGGCAGCATTTCAGGCATTTTTTCAATAACTCGTTTGGCTTCTTCTTCCAGTTTTGGATGCGGCGCTCTTGCGCCCATAAACTCAACTTCACCTTTATGGTTCACTTTGAATTGTGTTAAAATTTTATTCCATCCATCTAGTCCTAACTCTTGTGCTATTTGAACATCAAAATTCTTTTGAATAAATCTATTTAGTTTTTCATTCATACATTTTTTTCTTTTATCATTCATTTTATACCTTTCACAACCAGGAAATACCGGTACTTCTTGAATAAATGCAACTGGAACATCCTCTGGTATTTCAGGTATAATTGGAGTTAAGTTTCCTAGTATTTTGGAATGGTCGGTTTCTGTCATTGGTTTTTCTTTAACAGGTTCACTTTTATCAAATTCGTCAAAATTATTTGGTTTGTCTGGGACAAATTCTGGTGCTTTAGGCTTTACGATTGGTTTTAACTTGATTTCTTTTTCTGGGATCTTTACAATAAAATTTTCTTCCATTGTAATGGGTTCGTATGTCATTACGCTTGGTTCAAATGGTTTAGAATATGATTTCCATTCCACTGAAATCAATACAACAAACAAGACTATGCTTAATCCTATTTGAAAATATAACATCGAATTTTTGTTTAAATTTTTGTTTGGGTTCTTTTTAACTTGCATGAGTTTTTAAATTTTGAAATTAGACAATACAATACCTAAAGCATATCTGCTTTAAATTTTGCGCAAGCTATCCGGAAAGCTATGGGTAAGTTTTACCAACAACAATGCCATTTTTCTGTTAAACATCGAAACATTCAATCAAACATATGATTATCAGAACTTTAATATTTTTTGGAAATTAGAAAATGAAAAAACAATCATTTATGAAATGTTAATTTTATTTCTTACTTTTATGCTATGGATATTGATAAGCCCATTAGTTTAAGACCTAGGTTTAGGGAATCTACTCAACTTGACAAGGAGACGTTATTGTCTAGAATAGCCACTTTGAAAGAAAACTATAGAAAAAAGTATCGACTTACGCAATCTGGTAATCATTTATGGATTCATCATCTCAAGAAAAATGAAAAAATCTTCACTCCAAATCTTCATTTAGAAATTGTTGAAGACGATTATGATGAACCAGATAAATTGATTATCAAGGGACTTTACAGTCCTAATTCAGCATACTGGACTATGTTTATGTTTGTTCACTTTGTTCTAGCTGTCCTTTTTATAGGATTTATGATCATGGCGTACACAAAATCTGTGGTCAAAGAATCGTATTGGCCTTATATCTACTTGATGATTTGCATAGCTATGATATGGATTGCGCTGTATTTTTTTGCACGTTACAACAGACTAAAAGGTCTTAAACAAGCTAAGGAGCTTGAAAAAATTTATGAAGAATGGGTGAAAGGTCAGGCTTAACCGTCTAGAATTTCAATTTATATTGAAATAACTTCTATCAAACCTTTAACTTTCTCTGCTGTTGTTCGTGCTTGATTGATGTCTTGATGAACGGTTGTCACATGTCCCATTTTACGAAATGGTCTCGTTTCTGCTTTTCCATAGATATGAGGCGTTACACCTTCAAGTTCCAAAATTTTGTCAATATTTTTATAACATACTGGGCCTTGATACTCTTCAGCTCCAACTAAATTGACCATTACTGCACCAACCTTAGACTCTGTATGACCTAATGGCAAATCCAAAATAGCTCTTAAATGTTGTTCAAATTGATTTGTAAACGAACCTTCAATACTGTAATGACCAGAATTATGCGGACGAGGCGCTACCTCATTGACCAAAATCTCATCCTGTTGCGTAAGAAATAACTCTACTGCCAACAGTCCAACATGTTTGTAAGCTTCTGATACTTTTCTCGCAATGCGTTGAGCTTTCTCGCTTACTTCATCAGAAATTCTTGCTGGACAAATGACGTATTCGACTTGATTTGCTGTAGGATGAAATTCCATTTCGACGACAGGATAGGTTTTTATTTCGCCGCTGACAGAGCGAGAAACAATTACTGCCAATTCCATTTTATAATCCACAAGATCTTCCACTAAGCAAGGTACATCAGGTAGATTATTAATATCGTTTTCTGTTTTTAAGATTTGAACGCCTCGACCATCGTAACCGCCTGTTCTACTTTTCCACACTTTTGGCAAAGACCAGGATGTGTTAAAATCTGTGCATAACGCTTCCTTTGTGTCGTAACATGAAAAGTTTGAATTCGGAATATCGTATTGGTTATAAAATAGTTTTTGAGTGCCTTTGTCTCTAATAGTTTGGAGTGTTTCGGCAGAAGGATAAACTTTTTTGCCAAGTTTTTCAAGATGCGCTAGAGCTTCTACGTTTACATTTTCTATTTCAATCGTAAGGACATCGACATCTTTGGCAAATTCGATAACCGCGTCATAATCCATCAAGTCACCTTTAACAAACTGATTACAAGCAATTCGACACGGCGCTTCTGAACTTGGATCTAACACTTTTGTGTAAATATCAAACTTTCGCGTGTCGTACAACAGCATCTTACCCAATTGTCCGCCACCGAGAATGCCAAGTTTAAAGTTTGAAGAAAAGTAATTTTGCATTAATATAACTTAGGATATTTAGCAGGTTTAAATTCGTGCATTATCGCATAGACTTTTTCAAAAATATCTTCAACTGAAGGTTTAGAAAAATAATCGCCATCTGTGCCATAAGCTGGTCTATGAGCTTTAGCTGTCAATGTTTGTGGTTGACTGTCTAAATATTGATAAGCACTTTGATTTTCCAACACTTCTTGCATGATGTACGACGAAGCTCCGCCAGGCACATCTTCATCAACAATGAGAAGTCTGTTTGTTTTTTCAATACTTTTTACAATATCATGATCTCTATCGAATGGCAACAAGGATTGAACATCTATCACTTCGACATGAATATCTACTTCGGTTAATTCTCTGGCCGCTTGCTCAACCAAACGTAATGTAGAACCATAGGACACAATGGTAAGGTCGGAACCTTCTCTTAAGGTTTCAACTTTTCCAATTTGAATTTTAAATTCTCCTAAATTGGATGGCATTTTTTCTTTAAGTCTATATCCATTAAGACATTCGACAATGAGCGCTGGGTCATCGCCTTCTAATATTGTATTGTAGAATCCTGCTGCTTGAGTCATATTTCTTGGCACAAGCACATGAATACCTCTAATTAAATTTAAAACACCGCCCATTGGTGAACCGCTATGCCAAATACCTTCCAAACGGTGGCCTCGAGTTCTAATAATCAAAGGCGCTTTTTGTTTTCCTTTAGACCTGTAGTGTATGGTTGCTAGATCGTCGCTCATGATTTGAAGCGCATATAAGATATAGTCTAAATATTGTATTTCGGCAATTGGGCGCAAACCTCTCAAAGCCATTCCAATACCTTGTCCTAGAATTGTAGCTTCTCTAATTCCAGCATCAGAAACTCTGGTTTCTCCATATTTAAGCTGTAAGCCTTCTAAACCCTGATTAACATCTCCAATATTTCCTGAATCTTCACCAAAAACTAAAGTCTCTGGTCTGGTTTCAAAAATTTTATCAAAATTGTCTCTCAAAATAATACGTCCATCAACCTCTTCTGCATTTTCCTCATAAATTGGAGAAACAGGTTCAACATCAATCGCTTTCCATGTAGATTCGCTGTATAAATGACTGCTGTAATCTGGTTGAACTGTATTTGAGAATGAGCGTATCCAATTGATCAAGTCTTGTTTAGCAGGAAAATCTTCATTAACAATGTATCTGAGGGACCTTCTTGCTGTTGAAAGTATGATACTTTTTAGAGGTTCGTCATTCGATTTTAGTTCTTGTATTAATGGTTTTATAAAGCTTCCATTTTCAGACTGGGAAGCCACATTTTCCAATAATTCAGTAACAATTTTACTTTCGTTTTTTGCTTGTTCGCAAAACGATTCCCAAGCTAGTTTTTTTCCATTGCGAACTTCTTTCTTAATCTCCTTTTCAAGTTGAGTGAGTTCTTCGTCGGTAGAAATTCCATTAGAGATCATCCACTGACGCAGTCTGAGATTACAGTCAAACATCTTTTCCCATTCTAATCGTTCTTTTGATTTGTAACGCTCATGAGAGCCTGAAGTCGAATGCCCCTGAGGTTGCGTCAATTCAACAACATGGATTAATACAGGAATATGTTCTTCTCTAGCAATTTTTTCAGCTTTAAAATAAGTTTCTACAAGATCGACATAATTCCAACCGTTTACTACAAAAATCCTGTAACCATTGGTATCCTCTTCTTTTTCAAAGCCTTTTAAAATTTCTGAAATATTTTCTTTTGTTGTTTGGTCTTTAGCATGAACAGAAATCCCATAATCGTCGTCCCAAACGCTAATCACCATAGGTACTTGCATTACGCCCGCAGCATTGAAGGTTTCCCAAAACAAGCCCTCGCTTGTACTTGCATTTCCGATAGTTCCCCAAGCGATTTCGTTCCCTTGATTTGAAAATTTTTCAGCTGTAATATTTTTTTCTTTTCTGTAAACTTTGGATGCTTGTGCAAGACCTAAAAGTCTTGGCATCTGCCCTGCTGTTGGAGATATATCTGGACTAGAATTGTATTGTTCTGTCAAGTTTTTCCATTCCCCATTTTCGTCTAAGCTATGTGTCATAAAATGACCTCCCATTTGACGACCGGCAGACATTGGTTCTTGATGTATATCTGTGTTGGCGTATAAACCTGCAAAAAATTGTTGGATATCCAATTCACCTAACGCCATCATAAACGTCTGATCTCTATAGTATCCTGAGCGCCAGTCTCCTTTTTTAAAAGCTTTGGCCCAAGCGATTTGTGGCAGTTCTTTGCCATCACCAAAAATTCCAAACTTTGCTTTTCCCGTCAGGACTTCACGTCGTCCTAACAAGCTACATTCTCTACTTGTTACAGCAATCTTATAGTCATTGATCAATTGTGCTTGAAACTCTTCGAATGTAAGATCTTTATAGTTTAGAGAAGTATTGGACATGATATCTATTTTTTTGCAAATATACAATTAATAAAAATAAAGAATATTTAACAAAACAGCCAAAAAAGACTTAAATTCTAAATTATCCCTATTTTTTAAACAGATAATTAAATTATTATCAGGAATATGAAAGAAAACTGAATATTTCGCATTTTATCATTTACAAACATGATTAATTTATGCATATCTTACACGTGAACAGTTTCAAAATTCTAATGAATATAGACTTTGCTGAAATTAATAGCTTGACATCATTTTACATAAGAATTAATTGTTCAAGAAAATCCCTTACTTCGTAAACCCTGCTCAAGTAATACTTTGCTTTTGTTTTGTTTAATCCAACTTTAATCGTGTGCGTATTACTTGGTAATTCCTCGAACATGTATTCGTCAGTCCAGTCGTCACCTAAGGCAATAACATTGTCGAACTTGGAATTTTTAAGCACCTGTAATGCTGCACGTCCTTTGTTTATTTTGCTACTTTTTACTTCAAGAACTTTTTGACCTTTCATAAATGTCAAATCTGTATTTGAAATCAAGCTAGTCAAAACAGTACTGATTTCCATGACACGCTTTTCTGCAAGTTCTACATCTACATTGCGATAATGCCATGTGAGGGAAAATTCTTTTTCCTCCAAAAAAGAACCTGGAGTTCTGTCGACAAACGTTTCGAGAATAGGGCCAACATCATCCATCCAGTCTGTTTTTAAGATTTCAAGTTGAGCCCAAATCCCATTTTTTCTATAATACACACCATGGTCTGTAATTAATCGATAGCTTGTATTTTCAAACCATTGCTGAAGTGTATTTTTATCTCTTCCACTAATAATGCATATATCCAATTTTGGGTTTTCAGCGATTCTAGACAACAATTTGAATAATTTTTCATCCGGTTTTGCTTCTTCTGGGTTAGTTTTAAAATCGACTAAAGTTCCATCGTAATCCAACATGAGTAGTGTTTTATTGGAATCTTGAATGGAAGTAATAATAGTTTTGATATGAGTATCTTTTAATCGTTTTGCTGTAATAAGTTGGCCCTCTTGTTGAGTTTCTTTTAGTGCTTGCATAAACTCAGTTGCCCACTTATCCACACTGTACCTAGACACCCTTTTTTTCAAGGCTTTCATTCTTTTTTGCTGCTCATTCATTGGCATTTCAATTGCTCTTCTCAACGTGTCTGCTATCTGCTCGAAGTTAAAAGGATTGATAAGCAGTGCTTCGCTCATCTCTTTTGCAGCTCCGGCCATTTCGCTTAAAACCAATACACCATTGTTGTCAGTTCTTGTGGCCACGTACTCCTTTGCTACCAAATTCATCCCATCTCTAACCGGTGTTATCAACGCTACATCCGATGAGGTATATAAATCAATCAAATTTTCGAAAGGCAATGTCCTGTAGAAATACCAGATAGGTGTCCAACTGATGGTTGAAAATTCGCCATTAATACGTCCTACGAGTTCATCCGTTTCTCTTTTTAGTTTCTGGTATTGCTTTACCTCCGAACGTGAAGGTACAGCTAACATGATAAGCCTAATTTTCTCCTTATATTCTGGATATTTTTTAAGAAAATATTCAAAGGCTCGAATGCGGTTAGGAATTCCTTTGGTGTAGTCCAAACGATCAATAGACAGTACCATTTTTGCAGATTCACTTTGGTTTAAATGCTGGTCCAATAATAATTTTACTTCACTTTTTTGACTAGAAGACTCAGAACCGGAATTTTTTGCTGCATCTCTATACTTTTTATAATCAATACCCATAGGGAAAGAATCTACTTTTACAATTCGATTGTCATGGGTAATTTTATTAAACTTAACTTCGCTGTATAATATTCTTTTTACCGAACTCAAAAAATGACGCTCGTAATCATAGGTATGAAAGCCTAATAAATCAGCTCCTAGCATACCTTCCAAAATTTGCTTTCGTTTTGGTAAGGTTCTAAAAATCTCATAAGACGGAAATGGTATATGCAAAAAGAAACCGATGGAAACATCAGGTCTTTTTTGTTTGATGAGTTTTGGCAATAACAGCAGTTGGTAATCATGCACCCAAACTGTATCTCCATCTTCTAATTGGGATAACACCACATCTGCAAATTTCTGATTAACCGATTCATAACTTTTCCAAGCTACTTTATTAAATTGAGAATACTCCAGAAAATAATGAAATAATGGCCAAAGAACTTTGTTGCTAAATCCAAAATAATAATTTTTTATATCGTGTTCAGAGAGATCTACTGGTACACACTGCTCTTTTAAGGTCGCTTGTTCTACTTTATCCTGCAATTCACCACTGATTTGTTCGGTGGTTAGTCCGGTCCAACCAATCCAAATCCCATTTCTATCCTTATGAACAGATTTCATACCTGTGGCTAAACCTCCAACACTAGGCTTAGCAATTATCTCATTTTCAGTCAATTGGATTTGAAGAGGTAAACGATTGGACACTATAATAGTCTTAGCCATTTGGAAAGTTATTTGTTTAAAAAATTAAATATAAATATTAATTTATCACACACTAGGGATAAGTTAATAAAAATTGAATAGTAAGCATAAATTATTTTGATTATAAACATAATTTCTATTAAATTTAAAAATTATATTGGCTCACATTAAAAACATGGTTTTATGGACAATTTAGATTACGGTATTGTTGGAAATTGCAAAACAGCTGCATTAATCTCAAAAACAGGATCAATAGAATGGTGCTGCCTTCCTAAGTTCGATTCTTCTTCGGTATTTGCAAGATTATTGGATGAGAATATTGGCGGGCATTTTAGTATCAAAAATGCCGACGAATACAAATTGTCTCAGGAATATATCAGTAACACTTGTATTTTAAAAACTCGATTTGTTAATAAATTTGCTGCCTTTGAAATTTTAGATTTTTTACCGAGATACATAAAAAGAGACCAAACCTATCATACGCCTCCCGAAATAATTCGATATGTCAAAATCCTTTTTGGTCAGCCTGAAATAGTTGTAGAATACAATCCTAAATTAGAGTATGCCAAACATGAAACAAGAAGCCATAAAAAGGATGAGTTTATAGTGAGCATTACAGAGAAAGACGATTTTTTTGATTCTATGTTTTTATACACGGATTTAAACCGAGATTCCGTAATAAATTCTGAAAGAATCACATTGACCAATGACAGTTATTTTCTCTTGTCCTATAATGAAAAAATAGACCCGCCTACTCTTCAATCCATCGATTTAGAATTTGAAAGAACAAAGGTATATTGGCTTAATTGGTGTTTTAAAACGCCAAAGTTTAAACACTTTCAAGACGAGATTATTCGTAGTGCTCTAACCCTTAAACTTTTAAGCTATGATGAAAGCGGTGCAATTCTCGCTGCGGCGACTACTTCTCTTCCAGAAACCATTGGAGAGGTTCGTAATTGGGATTATCGTTTTTGCTGGATAAGAGATGCCTCGATGGTGGTAAATGTCATTTCCAAACTGAACCATAACCGAATGACCAAACGCTATTTGCAATTTATCATTGACCTCATCCCCGAGAAAAATGAGAAATTACAAATCATGTATGGGATAAATAAAGAAAAGAAACTCACCG
>JAUIFC010000287.1 GCA_030429455.1 Bacteroidia bacterium
TATGAATTGATGCAAAACTGGAATTCCTATTATTGTTCCTAATATCAAAATTATCGCCATTAGTATTGATAAAATTCCCCAAATTGTTGAAGCTAAAAACCAAAATACTGCATTTCCACTTAGACTTAAATAACTCTCAGGTATTGAGGATGAGAAAGTCAAATTTTTATCGTCAAATTTCCTGCTTAAATAATCCGAGTAATCTTGAAGTTTTTGAACGATGATACTCAAATTTTCCTTTAATTCTCTTGAAAAATCCTTTAGCTTTTTGAAGTAAAATCCAACTTCTTCAACTACTGTCAAAAAGAACACTTTTCTGATAAACTGCCAAATTAGGTTTAGCAATTCGAGGAAATTTTCATAGGCGTATTTTATAAATTCAATAAGTTTATCCCAAGCGTTTACTATGAAATCCCATACTGCTTCAAAGAACTGAATTATATTATCCCAAATGTTTACTATAAAATCCCATATCGCTTGAAAAATTTTTGCTATTTCGTCTGATATATTTTTAATAAACAGACCTACCTTCTTTATACCTATCAACCCCAATAGCAATAAAATCAAGAAGAATTTATAAAAGCTATTTCCCGTATTTTCGATACTTTTCTGAACGTAATTTATCAGTCGTTCTAATCTCTCCAATATACTTCTTGCAGAGTATCTACTGATGAAATTCCTTATTCTACTTCGTATGCTCACATTTCTTGTGTTTTATCTGTTTTTGGTTTTTCTTTTTTGGTGAAAGGGAACGTCTCGGCATCGAGTAGACAAGGGGAATTTCGCCCCAAGTCTCTCACAGAACCGTACGTGATAGTCTCCCATCATACGGCTCTTCTTATACAAATCTAAGCTATTACATTTATTTGTGAAAATTGCCAATGGTAAAACAAACTTGGATATTGTTTCCTCACTCGTGCTAACCATTTATACGCTTTTCTTAAACTGGTCTTGTAACGCTTATACCTCTTTCTCGCCCACCATACTAATCGGCAACTTAAAAGTCGAAATACTTTTGTAAGCTCATACATCTTATATCTACCATAATAGCTTATCCAACCTTTTATGACTGGATTTAGCCGATAGGCTATCCCTACTATACTATTGCAAGTGAACTTCGCTATCTGCATTTCTCTTAATTTGTTGCCTAATTGCTTCCTCGAACTTATACTAATTGCACAATCGTAGCCTAAAAATAAACTACCATTTTTCTTTGATTGTGCACTTCTAGGTTGAAATGAATATCCCAAAAAATCAAACTTTACTGTCTTGTGATTTCCCTTTCTTCGGTAGTCTCTACAGTAAACTATTTTTGTCTTTTCTGGATGCAATTCTAAGCCTGTTGAAGCTAACCTGTCTTGTATAAGTCTAAGTAGGTTCTCGGCGTACGATTTTGTGTTACAGTGTACAATAATATCGTCGGCATAACGACAGTATTGTATGTCTTTATCTGTCTTTTCTAACCACCTATCAAATGCATAATGCAAATATAAATTTGCAAGTAAAGGGCTGATTACTCCACCTTGTGGTGTGCCTCTACCTTGATTTGTTTTAAGATTTCCAGATGCTGTTTTAACAGGTGCTGTTAACCAACGCTTTATGTAAAGCATTACCCATTTCTCTGGGACATCTTTATCTAAAGCTAACAGTAATTTATCATGGTCTATGTTATCAAAGAACCCTTTGATATCTAAGTCTATTACCCAATCGTGTGTCCTACAATTTTCTCGTACTTTGGCAAGGGCTTGATGTGCGTTCTTACCTGGTCGATAACCGTAAGAGTTATTGCTGAATAAATTCTCTAATCTTGGCTCTATGTACATCTTAATAACCATTTGACCAACTCTGTCTAATATCGTAGGTATACCAAGCTTTCTGACTTTACCGTCTCTCTTTGGTATTTCTACTTCTTTTACAGCCGGCGGAAAATAACTGCCTGATGACATGCGATTCCAAAGTTTGTACAAATACTTTTGATGATAAGTATTGAATTCTTCCATACTTACTTCATCTATTCCTGCACTCCCTTTGTTTGCGCGCACCTTCTTATAAGCCTCCCAGACCATCTGGCGACTTATTGGTATTGATTTTGTTTCATTCCATAAATTCATCCTCATTTATTGAGTTGATTAATAAAACGCAACTGTATAAGCTAAGCCCTTCGCTCCAGCTCCATTACAGAACCTTCATCACTACTACGGCTTAGTCTGCCTCTACTTATAACTTTGGTATTCTACCTCTTGGTTGTTCCAATTGTGTATTTCCCTTTGACTTGAAGCGAATCCTTTGGCGGTAGCCTTTTACAAGCCTGTCATTTATAAGCAGATTCCCGAGTTCCATAAATAAGCCTAAATATAGGTCATGCCGCCTGAATGACGCCAGCCACACAGAAAGTAAATCAGGTTTCCTCTGTGTTTAGTCTTAATTCTTGTAAGAAGAATAATACTAATTTTAACTCCGTCTCATACTCCGTAGCTTTTGACTGGATATCCGCAACTTCTCGACACCTCTTCAGCGGTTCCCGTTAGGTCATCTCCTATATTCGTACCTGCTAATCTCTTGGACTAGATTCTCTTAGACGCTCAGCACCTTAGCTCTTTACTAAAGCACCTCTAAGTGGTTTAAAGCCATCACCTGAATGACGACTTTGGTGGGTCAGCCCTAAAAAAAAAGGATTCCACCATCTTATTTACAGCATGCAATAGTTATTTGTTGCCGACTATTGCTTCTCGGCACACTATGAGTAGTTGGGGATTTCTTGCCCTAATTTTTCGGTTTAGCACTGACCTTTGATTTATGTTTTTACTTTTCAATTAAGCACTTAAGCCCCAATTACTTATAGCCGATGTTGGTAGCCGTTTTCAATCCTTTCGCTTGCTAAAATCTGTATTCCAATTTTAATAATACAAATCTTGGTAGTAGTCTATATTCAGTTGTTGTTGTTCCAATATCGCTGACAGAAAAATTTCTGA
>JAUIFC010000288.1 GCA_030429455.1 Bacteroidia bacterium
CACATGAGTAAAAAACACTGGAATACAGTTGTAATAGATTATGGCGCTTTAGACGACGACTTTATAAAAGAACTCATCAATCACAGTTACGACTTAATACTCAACAGCTTGACTAAAAAACAAAAAGCAGAATTTGAAAGAATCAAAAAGTTACCTTAATTCTGCTTTAAACTTGTTTTCAAATTCTGTTTTAAATTTGTTCATCACCTTATCTACTTGTTTATCGGTAAGGGTTTTGAACTGGTCTACAAACGTAAAACTAACCGCATAACTTTTTTTACCCTCGGGCAGATTATCGCCTTTATATACGTCAAAGAGATTAACCTGTTTGAGCAGTTTTCGTTCAGTCTTTTCTGCCGCAGTTTTTATGGCCTCGAAATTCACATGATTGTCGAGTAATAATGCAAAATCTCTATTGACTTCAGGATATTTTGGAATCTCACGCGCTTTAAATTGGTATTTGTTCACGACTTTTAGTAGATAATCCCAGTTAAGATTGGCGTAAAAGACATCTTCTTTGATCCCAAATTTTTCAACAATTGACGAACTTAATTTCCCAAAGGTCACAAGTGTTTCATCTTCTATTTTATAGCAAATACCTTCTGAATAGATATCAGAATTTAAGTCTGCATATTTTGTCTGGATATCCAACTTTTCTACTATGGCATCTATTATTCCTTTTAAGAAAAAGAAATCTGCATGTGCCTCGCCATTGATCCAATTAGTATTGGTTATAGAACCTACACAGGTTAAGGATAAATGCTTATTTTCGGTAGTTGAATCTCCATTTCTATGGTAAGATTTACCAAATTCGAAAAACTTGAGATTCTTATTTTTTCTATTAAGATTGAACTTTATATTCTCCAAAGCAGAAAACAACAAGGACTGTCGCAAGACTGCTAAATCCTGACTTAGAGGATTTAAAATATCGACATTATCTTGAGAAGAGATTGTATCCGTATAATCCGAATAATCTGCTGTTGTAAGAGAATTTGACATTGTTTCGAAAAAGCCTCTTGAGACTAAAAGCTCTGCAATTTTATTTTGAATTTTATAATCTTCAAACTTTGTAGAATTTGAAACAGAAACATGAAACTTGTTATCTAGCTCAATGTTATTATAGCCATAAACTCTTAATATTTCCTCGATAACATCTACTTCTCTATTTACATCTACACGATATGGTGGAATGGAAATTCCCATTCCGCTTTCCGAAACATTATTGACCTTAATATCCAATGCTGTCAAAATGGATTTGATAGTCGCCCTTTCGATTTCATTACCAATAAGAGAGTAAATGTTGTCAAATGTTAGAAATACAGGTTTGTCCTCATATTTTTTTGGATAAAAATCGTCTATATCGCTTGTGATTTTACCTCCACTACATTCTTTAATCAAAATGGCAGCTCGTTTTAGGGCATATTTTGTAATCATAGGATCGATTCCTCTTTCGAATCGAAAAGATGCATCTGTATTGATTCCATGTCGTTTGGCCGTTTTTCTAACACTAATAGGATCGAAATAAGCACTCTCTAAAAATACATTTCTGGTACTGCTACTTACGCCAGAACTTGCACCTCCTAAAACGCCAGCAATACAAAGTGGCTTTTCTGCATCACAAATCATGATATCTTCGGGCGACAATGTACGCTCTACATCGTCAAGCGTTGTAAATTTTGTTTCCTCTTCTAAGGTCTTCACAACAATTGTCGATGAGCTGATTTTATCCGCATCAAAAGCGTGCAAAGGTTGGCCCAACTCATGCATGACATAGTTGGTAATGTCTACAATATTATTTTTGGGTTTTATTCCTATGGCTTTCAATCGGTTTTGAATCCATTCTGGAGACTCTTCAATTCGAATACCGGAAATGGTTACGCCACAATAACGTGGAACTAACTCTGAGTTTTCAACTTTAATTTTTACCCGATTGGAACGTTCATCCACTTGAAAACTGCTTGCAGAAGGCGTATTAATTGCCAAAGATTTTCCAGATTGAATAATACCCGCTCTTAAATCTCTTGCCACACCCCAATGGCTCATAGCATCGGCTCTGTTTGGCGTCAAACCTATTTCGAAAACATGGTCGTTCTCAACTTTAAAGACTTCATTTAAAGCTTGTCCTGCGATATAATCCCCTTTCAAAACCATAATTCCATCATGAGATCGACCTAGACCTATTTCGTCTTCGGCACAAATCATTCCCATGCTGACTTCACCACGGATTTTTCCTTTTTTAATTTTTAGGCTATCGCCATCTGTATTATATATTGTTGTTCCTACAGTTGCTACTGGAACCCATTGGCCAGCAGCTACATTAGGCGCGCCACAAACAATTTGCACTGGCTCAGCTTGTCCAATATCGACTTTTGTTAGCTTCAGCCTATCTGCATTAGGATGTTGTTCGCATTCTAAGACTTTGCCTACAACAAGACCTTCAAGGCTTCCTTCTATGCTTTCAAAAACCTCAACACCTTCAACCTCTAAGCCTAAATCTGTGAGTAATTCTTCTGTATCTTCAACAGGTAATTTTACATCAATAAAATCTTTTAACCAATTATAAGATATCTTCATTCTGGATGGTATTTTATAAAAAATAGACCGCAAAGATAACAAAACATTACGGAGGTGGTATCACTAATATTAGGTATTATTGTAGTATTAAATGTTATTGAAAATGAAATGTAATATCGCTCTTATTCTATTTGGAATAATCGCCTTAGGTTGTAACGACCCTGACAAAAATATCACTGATTCTCAGACTATTGTAGATAATGCTATTAAAATTTCTGGTAAAGACAAATTAAACCACTCCTCTTTAAAATTTTCCTTTAGAAATGTCTCGTATGTCTCCGAAGGAAAATGCAATCATTTTGTTTATGAACGACGTTTTAGCCAGCAAGATTCTTTAATTAGAGATAGTTATAATACGAAAACTGGTTTAAAACGATACATAAATGAT
>JAUIFC010000067.1 GCA_030429455.1 Bacteroidia bacterium
TCGTCCACAGCCACGTGATACATTTGAGCAATGGGTAATACAACTCTTTGGAAAGATTTTCCACGATTGTAAGTAATGCTCACTCCGCCATCATGAGCCACCATATAGTGGTCTGGATTGATAGGATTTATCCAAATGTCATGATTATCACCGCCACCTCGTGGTGGTTTAGGATTTCTTGTTTTGCCGCCATCCAAAGAGTGCGTAAATCGAACGGTCATGGAATATATTTCATTTGGATCACCAGTGTTTACTCGAAGTCGTGTATAATAAGGCGCACGTTCGTTCCAGTCGTGTTCTTGACTCATTAATGTCCAACTCAAGCCTTTGTCTTCAGATCGCCATACTTCTGGACTTTCTGCCTCAAAAAGCGCGTAAATAATATTCGGATTGCTTCTAGAAACATCTACCGATGTTTTTCCAACTGGCCGATTTTTCCCAAATGGCAACCCATATTTGTTTAGAGGTTCCCAAGTGTCACCACCATCTAAAGATTTGTATATCCCACTGCCAGTGCCACCGGAATTCAGTCCCCACGTATTAATGCTAATCGACCACATGGCTGCGTAAATGATATCTGGATTTTCTGGGTCAATGGCCATGTCGGACACGCCAGTTCTTTCGTCTATGAATAAAACTTGTTCCCAAGTATCACCACCATCTTTGGTGCGGTAAACGCCTTTTTCCTTTTGAGGTCCATACGTATGGCCCAAAGCACCTGCAAATACTGTTTTTGGATCTTTGGGATGTACAATAACTCGGCCAATTCTTCCTGTTTTTTCAAGTCCTTTATGTTCCCAAGTTATTCCAGCATCTGGCGAATAGTAAATGCCATTTCCCATCGCATGAGCTGGTCGAATAACAAAGGTTTCTCCCGTTCCTACCCAAACTTGTTTAGGGTCGGTAGGGGCTAAATCTATTGCAGCTACAGAGGAAATGTTTTGGTCATCGAATATCGGTCGCCAGTTTATCCCATTGTCTTCTGTTTTCCATAATCCTCCTGAAGCTGCGCCAATATAGGCTATTTCAGGATGGTTTGGCTCAGCTATAACGGCAATGGCGCGATTGCCTTCTGGCCCTATAAATCGAAAATTATGTCCATTAAGTTGTTCATCTATGTTATGCTGACCGAATAGCTGAAGACTTAACAAAGACAATAAAAGCAGTGAAATTGATTTCATATCTAATGCGAAGGTTTAGAATTTGTGTCATGAATCCTATTTCTTTAAAAATCACAGGAATCTTCATTATGTCAGTGAATATAAGCAAAATATAGATGACTCAGTCTTAGAATAGCTATTTGTACAATACATGTTTAGGATTTAAACAAAAGAAATCTGATATTTATTAGAGCAATGGATGAATTCAATAATGAACTACTGCATTTATTTTTTTGTTAAATGACAATGTTCTTGGCTTAGAGAATACTGAGACATAGCAATTATGTTTTTCCCATATCGCCATTTGCATTTTTGCGTTGTCTAAAACTAATATTCATCAATACATTTGGAAACAAACTTCAATACTTCAGGTATTGATGCCCGAAAATATTCCCATAGGTGTCCTCCATCCCGCACCCTGTATTCATGGGCAACTTCCTTTTTACTCAAAGCAATATGGACCAAAGCATTTCCTTCACTTAAGAAATCATCATCACCACAGTCTATGTACCATCGCGTTTGCTCCAGCTCTTCTTTGGTCTTAGTCTTTAGTAGATGAAAAACATCATGGGTTTCATAAAAAGTCCTTATCACTGACTCGGATAGTTTATCTCCACCCTCTATTTCTCTGATCCATTTTTTAGTATTTTCATAGGTGTCATCCGGCGAGACGCCCATCGCCAGCAATGAAGCAGAGTAAAAGACATCCGGTTGATGAATCGCATATAAAAAAGCCGCCTCTGCTCCAGCAGAAAATCCTGCTATGGAACGAAAAGGAGATCCCTCTCTGACACGATATTTCTTTTCAATAAAAGGAATAAACTCTTCGAAAAATTGTTCTTCATAGTTCCAACCTCCCCGGATATCATTCATGAAGCCGGAATCACTATTTCCTGCATCTGGCATTACAATAATCATTGGAAGTGATGCTCCTGTATTTATCGAATGGTCGGCGATAAAGTTAAGTTTGAGATGCTGAATAAAAGATATAGAACTGCCCTCGCCACCAGCAAAAAAATATAGAATAGGATAACTACGAGTAGATGATTCATAATCGGGTGGCAAATAAATGCTGTAGTGACATTCTGCCTTCAATATTTCACTTTTATAGGAGAGCAGCTCGTGTACCGTTCCACTTTGTGCATTTACTGCTATTGTGGCAATTGTGAGTATAAGCGATAAAATAATTCTTTTCATAATTAGTTGCTTAGATTCATTCATTAGTGCTAAGTATTCTGTATGCTTTACTTAAACAGCTTTTGCTAGCTATGTCGGTGATATATTGTGAAAGGTTTTATTATCAAAAAAAATTAAAATGGTTTGTATTCTTTAAGCTCGACATCGGGATAATCTTCCGCTATAATTATCTCCATATCAGCCATTATTTTATTTAGCCGATTATAAGGAAGCATTATTCTTTTGGTGAAAAAAAGTACATCAACCAGAAGGTTTGCAAATTCACGATCTTGCAAAAGTTCTTTAGGTGAACTAGTATATGGTGAAGATACTTTCTTTGTTTCTAGTGCATCAAAATTTTGTCTAGTCTTTAAAGTGGTTTTGTCTATATGTTTATTGAGATAAGGTCTGAGTTCTTGATTTACATAGTTAATATGCAATTCTTCAAATTGTAGCAACTTTTCTTGGTCAAAATTCATTTCTCTAAACTTTCGTCTAAGTCTTTCTGAGGTTACTAGTTTTATTTCGCCAGAATTAGTTAAGGTTTTATACTCAGTCGTTGGAGTAGCTGCTAACCAGAGCCAGGTTAATTTGTGAACATTTAATTCTATTTGCTCTTCGGTTAAGTTAATTTCAGGATTTTGAATAGCCTCAAGTAATTCTTCCGCTGCTGTAATCACTTGGCCCATTCTAGTAGCTCCATACTTGAAGTGAAATTGATAAAATGTAACTTCCGTTCCGATCCTTTCGACTATCTTATTTTCTTTATCAGCACTATGTTGATTTTGAGAACATGATGTAATCAAGATAATACACATTAGTAAAATAAATTTTGAATAGGTCTGGTAAAACCTATAATCCTTCTTATTAGAATCAATACCAAGATTTTTTATCCTTAATTCTTTTTTCATGTTTGTTATTTTTTAATTCTGACTAACAGTTATCTAAGTGATGAATCTAAAATAAAGCATTTTGGTATAACTTATTTTGGTTTCATCGCTAAGCATAGCGACCGAAAGGGAAATATGATTTCAAGTACAATACTACACATTCATGCAATATATATAATTCTAATCACTATTTGATGGTGTGGGCACTTGTACTTTGATTTCATCAGAGAATTTTCTCCATTCGTTAATGAGCTCTTTATATTTTTCAGGCTCTGAATCTTTTAGATCATTTTGTTCTCCTAAGTCATTTGAAAGATTGTATAGTTCAAAATTATCAATATGAAATGGGCTTTTGATATTGGTTATTTTCCACTTCCCTTTTCGTATCATGGCGTAATTTCTATGTTCTAATCCAAAGACATAATCAGAAGGATGTACATCTTCAACCTGCCCATTGGCTAAAGGCATAATAGAGCTGCCTTTCAGGGGATATATTTTGTTACCCTTATATATTTCAGGATACTGGGTGTTCGCTGCTTCATATAAAGTAGGGGCAATATCCATTACCGTAGTTAATCCATGGTAAATTTCATTTTTCCTTTTCACATTCGGACCTGCCATAATCATTGCAGCAGTCATTCCTCCTTCTGTTGTAAATCCTTTGAAGTATCGAAATGGTGATGAGCCTGCCTCTGCCCATGGAACTCCATAGGATATAAAGGAATTAGGTTGTCCCATATTTTCATAATCATCATTGAAATATTTTTTAATAAATGGTCCGAACATGTCATTGTTATAAAAATCATTTCCTGCTGCTCCATTATCAGACATAAATATTATCAATGTGTTTTCATATACTTTTATCTCCTTTAAATGCTGAATTAATCGCCCAATATTAACATCTAAATTATCGACCATTCCTGCATATAGCTCCATTTTTCTGGACTCTTTCTTTTTTTCCTCTTCAGACAATGATTCCCAATTTTTAATACCTTCAAGATTTGAAGGAGGTGTCGTATTTTCAGGAATCAAACCTGCGTTCTTGAGACTTTGAAGTCGCCTTTCTTTCAATTTATCATATCCATCGGTATATCTCCCTTCATATTTTTTCCAATATTTTTCATCGACTTGCAATGGCCAATGCGGAGCTGTATAAGCCGCAAATGCAAAAAATGGCTTTTTATCTTCTTTATGTCGATCTATATATTCTATGAGTTTATCCGTATAAAAATCAGTTGAAAAATCTCCGTCCTTCCAAGTAGCTGGTTCACCATCCTCAGTGTAGGGAGATATTGGATATTCTTCAAATAAACCTTGATCGTTATAATGGTTACTTGCTCCATCCAGCGATACAAATGAATGTTCAAACCCGTTTTGATGAGGATTAGCCTCAGGAGTATAACCAAGATGCCATTTACCAGCCATGTAGGTATGATAACCAGATTTTCTTAGTATTTGAGGTATGGTGGCTACTCGATTGGTTAGTTTTCCTTCATAACCAAATTCTTTAGTAATGAGGTCTTGGCTTCCCATTCCTGCAATATGGTTGTCGTTTCCAGAAAGTAGCATAGCTCTGGTCGGTGCACATGATGGAGAAGTTTGAAAGCTGCTAAATCGTAAGCCTTCATTAGCTAACATATCAATATTTGGTGTTTCAATATCTCCACCATAACAACCTAAATCGGCATACCCTAAATCATCGGCAACTAACAAGAGGATATTAGGTCTGTTATCTTTGTTATTTTTCTTTGATTCTTCAATACATGAACCTAAACTTAATAATAAAACCAGATAAAGAAAGCCAATTGGCTGAAAAAGTGGGTTCGTTTTAATCGACACTAATTTCATATTGTATTTTTTGCATGATGCCTAAAGGAGTCGTTCTCTGTTGTATTATTTATCTTGAACTTTTTTGAGCTTGTCCCTTACCGAATCATTTTCAGTAATTGAAAGGGATTTCCTGTAATTTTCTATGGCCTTTGCAATTTCATTCGTTGTTGTATAATAATCACCAATAGCATCGTAAACATGCGCACTTTCGGGATATAGATCTATATTTAATGCAAACAGTTGTAGTGCTTTTGGATGCTGTTCCAGACTCAAATAATATTCGGCCAAACCTTTAATGTAATTCTCTTCTGGTTTTACTTCATACCCAAGCCCTTTGGTTCTTCTTTCATAAAGCTTGCGAATCTTATCAGCCAAATTCACTTCAGGGTTTTCCCAATCAGAAGAAGTAATATCTACCCTGTAAAAATCAAAAAGGAAACGCATGGCATCATACGTTGCAATCAATCGTACTGAAAAGTGATTTTCATTTTTATAAAACTTACTGCCATATCTGAAATTGTGCTGTTGCGTATTGGTCAAAAAATCATCCAACTCAAAAAGCGATTCGTAGCTTTTAGACTCATGATAAGGATCTGCTATAATTTCATTTTTATCCTGTCCTATATTCATGCTTCCCATTCCGATAAATAAATCAACTTTATCGTCCATTTTGTTAGAGTTGAAGTCTTTAAACTCTTGCATAATTCTACCATCGACCCAATCGGCAGTAGGATCCGTTGCAATGTATGCATCGAACAATTCGGTATGATGTAAAAGCGTGTGAAGTACCATAAATCCTCCAAGTGAATGTCCAAATAAAACCCTGTAAGGTGCCGTGGCGTATTTTGATTCGATATAGGGCATCAATTCCTTCTCAATGAATGAAATAAATGCTTCGCCACCACCTGATTCTTCGATCATATATTGAGGCATATAAGGATCAAAGGAAGGTTTATAAGGCGTTAAATCCTTGTTGCGATTTGTATTGGGAATACCGACGACAATCATTTCGGGACAGATTTTATCGTAAGTCCAGCTTAAATGAGCCATGATTGTACTTGTATTATGGTAATTAGCAGCACCATCCAATAAGTAGATAACAGGATATGATTTATCTGTTGAATAGCCATTTGGCAGATATATCATGAGAGGTCTTTCCTCATTAAGAATCTTAGATTCAATTGTATCTATTTTTCCAAAAACTATGTCATTCGCGTTTTGAGCATGAGCAAATACAGTAAGTGTAATCAATAAAAAGGCTAATATAATTTTATTCATAATTGTATTTTTCAACATGATATAGAATGATTAGTAGATGAATTACAGTGTCCGAATGGGAGCTATGATTTCATATGCCATGTTACAAACTTTAATCTTTATTCATAATTGTTGGTTCTCCTTCAAGGTAACCCAAAGAGATAAGAAATCTATCTGTTTCTAAAGTTGTTTCTTTAAAATAAAATTCACTACGGTTTAGATTGAAGAAGCCATGTTCTTGACCTTCATAAAGAAATAATTCACAACGGCTTCCAACGACTTTCATAGCAGCACAGAAATAGGCAGATGCTTCCATGGAAATCCCACCGTCCTCTGTTCCATAGAACATAATGGTCGGCGGAGTTTCGGGCTTAATGTTATGCAATGGCGACAAATCCTTGTACTTTTCACCTATCCAACCATAAACCTCAGAATCACTAGGTCCTAAGTCAATTACTGGATTTTACAAAATTAAGGCATTCAGTTTCGAGCTTACGGAAAGGTCATCATTAGGATCGTCGTAACCTTCGGTCATAGCGGTGGCAGCTGCCAAATGACCTCCCGATGAACCTCCTGCGGCAATTATTTTATTCTTATCGATGTTAAATCGATCGGCATTTTTATTAATGTATCTAATGGACGATTTTGCATCTGCAATACAATCAAAGATACTCGCCCGATGAGTACTCCAGACCCTGTATTCCACTAGAAAACATGCTATTCCTCTTTCGGCAAAGTATTTTGCATGAGGTTCAAATTGTGTCATACTACAGTTGTACCAGCCTCCTCCTGAGAAGAAAACCATTGCCGGATATTTATTGGAGCTCTCTTTTTGTGGAGGAAGAAAAACCCTCATCTCCAATTGAGTAGTATCTATATTCTTATAAATTACTCTTTCGAAAGAGGTAGTATCACTTTGAGTAACTACAACTGTTGCTGTGGAAATTAACATTAAGAATATTGCGACTAGGTTTTTCATAGTTATTAAGTGTTATGACCAACTAAATTTAGTATGCACCACAGGTGCTAGAAGTACAAAATTTCTGTCTCTAAAGTCCCCGAGGACTTTGTTGAACATAGAAAAACGCAGTTTCATACGCTCTATTTAATTTTTATTTCATCACAAAATTGTTAATTGCTAATAGTGAATCTTTTTAACATGTTGTGACTTTCAGGATCAGGTATTTCTGAAATCCAAGCATATTTCCCCTCCACTAAATTGACTGTAAAGTAGGCTTTGCTCCCGGCAACCATTTCATTAACACCTCCAAGAAATTGAGCAGGAGCGGGAGTTTCCAATCCTCCAGGACTGGCCCAGTTCATCCATTGTGCAACTTGCTCCAAATTGGTTGCATCATTTAATTTGACTAAATGAATATCGTGACCCAGAAAGTTTTCATAGGCTTTTTGATTTACGAAATTTACTTCAATAACATTTTTTCCAAAAGAAGGTGTGCCTTCAAACTCAAATCCCTTTTCTGCCGAAATATTGACCTTCAGAGTGGTTTTTGGTAGTTCGATTTCTGATTGTTCACTGGTGACAATTAGTTCATGAGCCATACCATAAACATCATGCATAGGATTATAAGAATGAGCAATGCCATTTGTTTTAACATAACATTCCATTACATAAGTGCCAGGCAAAAGGTTAAAACTGATTTCTATAGTTTCTCCTGGTGATAATAAACCTGGACCACCTCCTAGGTAGGAAACTTCGGAAAACCAATCTGGCCAATTAACACCCAATTCTGGTTCAGAAAATTCTTTTCCATTGATTTGATCCACTATGTTTTGAAAAACAGGGGCAAGAAAGGCTTGATGATCTTCAATCCCTTTGCCTTCCGGAAGTTTTGCTAAAATGAAAAAGTGAACCATTCCAGATTCATTAGTAAATCTAAAAGTGTTTAAACCCGAGAAAGTACTATCAGGTGCTTCAAAAGTCATTCCTCTAGCCTTGACTTCTATTATATTATTGAGGGTCTTGACGAATTCAGAGTTTTGTGATTTGTCAGATTCATTTTCATTTCTGCAGCCAAGCCAAGCAATGCTGAGAAGTGTTCCGATTAGTATTAGTTTAAGTTGAAATTTCATTCTCTTTTTTCTGTTCTTACTCAATAGATTAAACTAAAATCATTTTACGTCCTAATTTCAAGTGATGCTAAATTATCTAATTTTAAGCTACTCTTCAAAGTTCTCAATCTGCATTTTCCCTTCAGTGACTGTTGTGAAGAGTTACTCATGGTGATGTTCTTCCTCTAGATGTTGCCTGAGTAAATCTTTCCCATAATCATTTCCGTTTGGTGTTCTTACAACCGTATGAATATGCTGTCTTGAAGGTTTATCAACTGGAAATGCAACTGGTTTCTGGTGATCAAATTCAATTAATATTACGGGACTGTGAATGCGGTAATAAAAAGGATGGTCATGCTTTGGAGTGCCTATCCATGAAAAGTAAGTTTCATCCAAATGCGATTTTATTTCTTCCATTTTTAAAGTTGCATGTCCCTCTTTCATATTCCCAACATATTCGTGGATAAGTGTAAGAAGGAGTTCTTTTTGTTTAGAATCTAATTCTGTTATTCTAATTCCTGTGTAGGGAATAATCCTGTTATCAGAGTATGATTGGGTCTGAATAAAGTTGAATTCCTTGTTATCATGCAGGGTTGCAGTCTTACTTTGGGCCTCAGTTAGGGAGTTGTAAAATTCAAGTCCAAGACTTTCTTCTCTTTCAAAAGTTCTGATTCCTTCCTCTACGCTGGATTCGATGTACACAGGTTCTGAACCCATAAATGTTGGAGTCATAACCACTTGATCTTTAAGGATAAAATAGTTTATAACCAGATGATGACCTTCCAATTGCCAACCCCAAGGTTCTGTTTCCGATGGGTTACCCATAATTGTGAGCCAATACAAATCAGAATTGAACCTTTCCGTTTTATTAATAAGCCGCCCCAAATAAGCTTCCATTTTCATGATATTATTGGACTTATCAAATCCTCTGGGACTGAGGCTTTCTTTCAGAATGTCTATTGCTAATTCTTTCTGGACTTCATTTAAATCACACAGGCAGATTCCTTTTCTTTTGTAAAAATCAGTGTTCGACCATCTTTGCCATTCTGTTGCATCAATGCTAAACATCGATTTATCCCTCTGCTCTTGGTTCAATGAATCTAACAATTTTAAAACTGCGGTTCTGATATTAGCTGTACTTAAACCCGTTTTAAGAATTGAATAGAGCTCCTTTTTTAATTGCCCATCAGTTGTAATTCCAATAAAAGGCTCTGCCAAATACTTTTTTTCTTCATTTTTATCCGATTGCCTTACAACCATTCTCGGACTGGAGATTTTCATGTCTTTGGTAACCTTTATCTCACCCCATTTTACTATTGGGAGGTTCTTATCTTTAGGTCCAAGAATAACACTCCTGTACCCCATTTGACCATAAGGTAGGTTTTCTAGATGAATAAGACCGTGACTGTACCAGTAAGTTATTGTATCGCCTATGAATGCTTTATCAAATGACATCTCAGCAGAATAAATGCCATTGCCTTCTGCCTTGAGAGGAACAATCTTTCTGGGTAGCAAATGTGGTCGATAACCTGAGATTCCAAGTGTGTTAACATCATCAATCTCATCTTGTATTTCAGAAACATCAACTTTGAATTCTATTTTTACAACGTCGTTCTTTTCAGATTGACAAGAACTAAAGCAAATAATTAGCAGGCCGATAATTAGGTATTTCATTCTATTCAAAGATATCATAGTCCTTGTATAAAGCATCTATAGTTATTCAGATTGAATGAGTTGTAAAAACTTATATAATATAAAGATAAATAAATTTTAGCGAGTTTTAAGGTGTGAGCTATAAACGTTGTACCTCTCTTAAAAGGTAAATATAGTCATTATAATTGACAAAAGTTCTTTAAGATTAATAATGAGTATTATACTTATGTATTTAGAACCGCCTAGTACTGCCTATTGCGTTTCTATTCGGAAATAACCACTTGGCTTGGCCTAAGCAGAGACAAAGGCTAGGGTGGTATGAAGGACGGACTCTGCTAATTAACTCTGACAGAGCCGTTTACTTGATTAGCAAAAGTTTTATTTTCTGAACAAAATCAAAACCAAAAAGTGAATAGAGCAATAGTTTAATATAAAAACTATTTGATTTCTTGCCTCTATGGATTTCATTGAGAATTCTTAGGGTTTCATTAAGGCTTCTTGTTTTATTCTCAAACAATTCATAGTGTACTATATTTCTCATCGGGACAACTTTCTCCGTAAAATTGAATTCAAAACTTTCAGGTGCTACTAAAACCATATTTTGTTTGTACCACCAAAATATTTCTGAATTATCCCAAAAAATAGGGCGAATGACATCATGTATTACATAATTATGTTTGACAAATTTTTTTCCCAATAGGTTAACCATTGTTCATTAAGATGGTTTTGTCCTCCTTGATTAGGTATTGCTGCAGAAAATAATATCAGATTCCCAGAATTCACGAGATTTTGAACAAAAATATCTGCAGAATCTTTTTTTAAATGTTCCGCAACTTCCAAGCTTACAACCAAGTCATATTTTCTATCAAGTCTAATTTCTTCTTCCAAGTTATACTCCAAGAATTCTTCAGGATTAATGTACTCAAATAACAAGTCTTTATTCACCCAAGCCCCATCAATCCCTAAAACATCATTTACTCCAAATTGTTTAAAAACATTCAAAAATGTTCCTAATCCACAACCAATGTCAACTACACTTTTAGGATCTAAAAGTTTTATAATTTCAGGAACAATTATTCTCGGGTTTTTTAGATTATGATTTTTCTTCTCGTGTTTGTATCTAATCATTTGTCAGTAATAGTGATTTTTTGCTAAGGAATGGTAATAAGAAATGTTGAGTATTTCAAAGTTCCTTCCTATCAAGCCGTTTATTAATTGATATTCCGTTTAAATTTAATACTTTCTGTCCGATATTTTTAAATACGTGTACGCCTTTAATAGTAAATGTAGTCATATAAATTGACAAAAGTACTTTCACACATCCAAATAAAAAATCCCGAAGCGAATTCGGGATTTGTTTAAATTTTTCTTAAAACATCAAGATTTACAAGCTTTTAGCATCCTTAACTTTCTGTGTCGTTATGGCAATCTCCAAAACTTCAGACATGTCCTTGACATAGTGAAAATGAAGTCCTTTGAGGTAGTCTGCTTTAATTTCGTCGATGTCCCTTTTGTTGTCCTCACAAAGAATAATCTCTTTGATTTTAGCGCGTTTTGCGGCTAGAATTTTTTCTTTAATACCACCAACAGGCAGTACTTTCCCTCGCAATGTTATCTCGCCAGTCATGGCCAAATTTTTCTTAACTCTGCGTTGGGTGAATAGCGATACCAAACTGGTCAACATGGTAATTCCTGCGCTTGGGCCATCTTTTGGTGTAGCCCCTTCGGGCACATGGATATGAACATTATAAGTGTTGATGATCTCTGGATCGATGCCCAAGGCGTCTGCATGCGATTTGATGTACTCCATTGCAATGGTAGCCGATTCCTTCATTACTTTACCCAAATTGCCCGTAATGCTTAACGCACCTTTTCCTTTGGAAAGAGCAGACTCTATAAACAGGATATCTCCTCCAACTCTTGTCCACGCCAATCCGGTTACCACACCAGCCACTTCGTTATTTTCATAAAGATTGGCTTTGAGTTTTGGTGCACCTAAAATTTCAATAACATCTTCCTCATTCAATTTTGGGGCATAGTCTTCTTCCAAAGCAATTTTTTTGGCAATGCCGCGAACCACTTTAGCGATTTGTTTTTCCAACCCACGAACGCCCGATTCTCTGGTATAACCTTCTACTATTTGTTGCAGTTCTGCTTTGTTGATTTTTATTTGCTCTTTCGTAAGGCCGTGTTCTTTGATTTGCTTTGGCAAAAGATGTCGTCTTGCGATTTGAATTTTTTCTTCGACTGTATATCCAGTCACGTTAATAATTTCCATCCTGTCCAACAAGGCGGGTTGGATACTGCCCAAATTATTTGCTGTAGCGATAAACATGACTTTGGACAAATCGTAACCCATTTCTAAAAAATTATCATAGAATGCGTTGTTTTGCTCAGGATCCAGTACTTCCAAAAGAGCAGAAGATGGATCGCCTTGAAGGCCATGTGACAGTTTGTCTATTTCGTCCAAAACAAAAACAGGATTGGAGGTTCCAGCTTTTTTGATCTGTTGTAAGACTCGACCCGGCATGGCACCGATATAGGTTTTGCGATGTCCTCTTATTTCTGCTTCGTCTCTTAAACCGCCAAGAGAAACTCTAACATACTCCCTTCCAATGGCTTCGGCAATAGATTTGCCTAAAGATGTTTTGCCAACGCCCGGCGGACCATACAGACAAAGGATTGGAGATTTCATGTCATTTCGAAGCTTAAGAACAGCAAGATATTCGATAATGCGTCGTTTGACATCTTCCAAACCAAAGTGGTCTCTATCTAGAACTTTTTGAGCCTTTTTAAGGTCAAATTTGTCTTTGCTAAATTTCTGCCAAGGTAAATCTAAAAACAGCTCCAGGTAATTTCGTTGAATGCTGTGCTCAGGAACCTGAGGATTCATCCGTTGAAGTTTTGCCAACTCTTTATCGAAATGCTCTCCAACTTCCTTAGACCAGGTTTTGGATTTGGCCTTAATTCGCATTTCTTCAATTTCGTTTTCTTGAGATACACCACCGAGTTCTTCTTGTATCGTTTTAATCTGTTGATGAAGAAAATACTCACGCTGTTGTTGGCTGATATCACTTTGAACCCTCGACTGAATATCATTCCTTAATTCAAGTTTTTGATATTCGGTGTTCATATGTTTCAGCGTTGCCAAAGCTCTTTCCTTGATATCGGTGATTTCAAGTAATTCTTGTTTCTGCTTGACTTCTAAACTCATGTTAGAAGAAATAAAATTGATCAAGAAATTAGAACTTTCAATGTTTTTGATGGCAAAAGACGCTTCACTCGGAATTGTCGGACTTTCCTTAATGATTTGAAGCGCTAAAGATTTAATTTCTTCGATAATGGTCTGAAATTCTTCGGTAACAGCTTGCGATTTATTTTCCAAAAATTCGGATACAGAACATTTTATATAAGGTTCTTCAGAAATCAACTCATCTACTTTAAAGCGCTTTTTGCCTTGAATGATAACCGTGGTATTGCCATCAGGCATTTTGAGTACTCTCAGAATTCTCGCCACAACACCAACTTTGTTTAAATCTTTAAAACCTGGATCTTCCACATCCTGATTGGTTTGCGCTACAACACCAATTATTTTCGAACTGTTGTTGGCGTCATTGATCAGCTTTATGGACTTATCTCGACCTGCCGTAATCGGAATCACGACACCAGGAAAAAGCACGGTGTTTTTTAGTGGTAAAATTGGAAGCGTTTCGGGAAGCGTTTCAGAATTAATCTGCTCTTCGTCTTCTGTAGTCATTAGAGGAATTAATTCTGCGTCTTCATCAAATTCCTGTTGTGACAAATTGTCAATATTAAATATTTTTGATCGGCTCATAGTTCGTTTTTAGTCATGATGTCATAATATTTCGACACAAATACCTGGTAAAATGTATTCTAGAAGAAATGATGATATCCTTAAAATTGAACATTATTAGTTTTCAATAGTTGTGCCACATTGTGATGGGCAAACTAGGCTTTAGCAAACTAACATCGATTTTTATTTCTTGTCGTTATGGCATCTTGATAGTTAATAAGCCAAGGCGACTTTATTGCATTAAAGTGTTTCCTCAATTTTAACCAAATAACATAAGTCTTTCTAAAAGAAGTATTACAAAATACCAAAATGGTGATTTTATAAAAACAGATTTTAAAGTGACATTCGCTATTGATGTTATGCCAAATGTAGGTTAAGGATTGTTGGTGGTTTTATAGACCTTAGGCAATTGTATTTTGAATAAAACCGCCGATATTCTGACGATAATGACTGCTGTTCCAGCTGAAATAAACACAAAGATTTGCGGAATGTTGAAATAGGACAACGAAAAGTAAATTACTCCTCCAAAAATACATGCGGTTGCATAGATTTCTTTATGAAAAATAACAGGAATTTCATTGCACAAAATATCCCGTATCACACCACCAAAACACGCACTCATTGTCCCCAACAAGATACAAATTGAAGGTTCTAAACCTACTGAAATTCCTTTTTCGATGCCAACGACCGTGTATAACCCAATGCCAATGGTGTCGAATAAAAATAGGGATTTTCTAAGATAATTGAGTTTTTTTCGGAATATAATCGCAAAAATCGTGGTAGCAACAATGGCATAAATGTAAGTCATGTCTCGTAACCAAATCACTTCGGACTGGATAAGAATGTCTCTCAAGGTTCCGCCACCAACCGAGGTTACAAATGCAATGATGTGGATGCCAAAAATATCCATGCCTTTTTTCATGGCCGCCAAAACACCGGAAATCGAAAAAGCGATAACGCCTAAAATGTCTAAAATCTGAATGATCTCCACTTACTGCTGTGTGTAAAAATTGTAATCCTTTAAAACAGTGTTTACAAAGTCTAACGGCTTTTCGGAAGGTTCGATTTGCATTTTAGACTTCAGCTGTTCGCAGAGCTTGTTGATCACGTGGTACTCTCTGCTATTTTTTGCTTTTATGTATATGCTTTTTACTTCTCGCATGTCTTTGTCAGAAAAAATAGTGACTTGAGGATATTTGGGCACATAATTTTCTGGAACATCCATCATAATGGTTTGCGAGAAATCTACTCTCTTTTTTTCAGAAATAACCGTTGTTCTAGCCGCCAAATCGCCAAGGCGTTGTCCTTTTCCTCCAAATAAAATAAACAAACTCGCTACCGAACCAAACGCAATACCGATATCGATAAGCCTTAAACACCATCTGATTAAATAATGGCTAATGTTTGGTTTAGAGCCATCCACACAAACTACTCTAATGTTTAGTGCGCGTTTTCCAACGCTTTGGCCATTAAAGGAAATCTCCATAACCAAGTTGTAAACTAAGAGCGGCAATCCAACAATCAATCCAATGGCAAAACTGCCTTCTATAATGCTGGAAAAAAAAGATAGAAATAAAACATAAGCTGCGAGTATCAGTGTGTCGATAAAAAAAGCAGCAGCTCTCTCAAAATAATCGGCAATATTTTGGTTTATTGTAACATTTTGAGCAGTTTGAATTTGAAAATTATCCATTAAAATTTATTAGTTTTGGCACTTATTGAAAAGTTCTATGCGTGAAGCCGCTTTTGTAAAGCAAAATAAAAACAAATGGTTCGAATTTGAAAATTATCTCAAGGATAATACAAATTTTTCACCAGAGGAATTATCTAATCTATATATCGAAATTACCGACGATCTCAGCTACGCACAAACCTTTTACCCAGATAGCAATACGACGAGGTATTTAAATCAAATTTCTGTAAAAGCCCATCAAAAAATTTACAAAACCAAGAAGACATCGGGAAACAAAATCATTAGTTTTTACACCAAAGAATTTCCCAAGGCTTTTTATGCCTACAGGTACCAGTTGTTATTATCGTTTTTGGTGTTTGTGTTTTTTAGTGTGATAGGCGCTTATTCGGCATCTACAGACCAAGATTTTGTTCGGTTAATTTTAGGCGATGCTTATGTCAATATGACCTTGGAAAATATTGAAAAAAACGATCCAATGGCAGTTTACAAGAAGATGAACGAGACAGAAATGTTTTTGGGCATAACACTTAACAACGTAAGGGTAGGATTTATAGCTTATGCCTTAGGTTTTTTATGCGGTATTGGCGCTCTATTTATTGGGATGCGTAATGCAGTAATGCTCGGTTCTTTTCAGTATTTTTTTGCCGAACAAGGCTTGCTTTGGGAATCGGTTCGAACCATTTGGATTCATGGCACCATAGAGATTTCGGTTATAATTATCTGCATTTGTGCAGGTGTAGTTGCAGGCAATGGAATCATGTTTCCCAAAACATATTCTAGATTGGAATCCTTTGCCAGAAGTGCAAAAGAAGGATTAAAAATAGTAGTGAGCACAGTACCTTTTTTTATCATTGCTGGTTTTTTAGAAGGCTTTGTAACTAGACATACAGAAATGCCAGATGCTCTGGCCATTTTTATCATTCTAGCTTCATTCGCCCTTATTTTATTTTACTATGTGTACTTACCATTTAAATTAAATAGACAAAACGATGAACGAATTTGATGATCATACTTCTCCGCAACCAAGTTTTATTTTAAGAAAAGAAAGGGATTTTGGTGAAATAATAGGCGATAGCTTTAAGTTTTTTACAAAATATTTTAAATCCACCATTTCCATATTTCTGAAATTTCTGGGACCGCTATTATTGCTTTCTGTATTGGCAAATGTTATTTTTCAGTATAAAATTGGAACGATTTTTACAGACATCGCTTCGATCAATAATACCTTTGATGCTCAGAATTTTATCACTATAATGTCCAGCCTTTTGCTGTACTTTTTAGTTGAATTATTTCTTGTTCCTTTCACGTTTTTTTATTTTACATTGTGCATTATCAAGTGCTTTTTACAAAGTGAAAGCATCACAACGTCCATCATTTTTTCATTTCTAAAGGAAAGCTTTTTAAAGTATTTGCTATTTGCCATAATGACTTTTTTTGCTGTGTTGGTAACAGCTTTTTTTTCAACATTTTTATTAGGACTAATTTTTGGAATTTTGTCCATAGGTAGTCCAATTTTTGGAGTTATTGTTATAATCCCTTTGACCTTGGCTACTTTTATTCCCATAACCTTTGTATTTATATACTTTACATTAGGCATTGCTGTGTCGATTTTCGAGGATTTATCTATTGGAGATGCGTTGTCAAAAAGTGGCAAGTTGCTTAAAAATAATTGGTGGAAAACTTTGGCCATTTACGTCGTTTTCTTCTTGATCATTTTTATCCTCAGTTACATCTTTCAACTGCCATCGACGGTTTATACCATGGTCAAATCTTTCGTTTTTATCGAATCTGCCACAGACTATGAATCTGTTGATGGATTGGCCGCGCTTTACCAGGATTGGGTAAGTCTTTTGCTCACAGCTGTAGGAATTATTGGGCAAAACTTACTGAGTATTTTTAAATACATTATGATTGCACTTGTTTATTTTAGTCTTTCTGAAAAGCTTGATTTTAAAGGCACCTACGATCGTATTGATAATATAGGAAACTAATACATGGTTAATCTAGTCTTCGGTTTTTTGATGATGTTGTATGTTAATGCTGCAGTAGCCAACACTACTATTTTCATACAAACACAAACAGAAGATGAACAAATTTTTGATAAACAAAAGCTGAATGATTTTAAATCAAACCCAGACTATGCCTACGATAAGGACATAAACGAATCCAGTTTATGGACAGATTTTAAAGAATGGCTTTTCTCTGTACTTAAAAAGTTGTTTAACATCGATGACTCCTCTGGATTTTGGGAACGTTTTTTTGATTTGTTACCTTACTTATCCATCCTTTTGTTTTTTGCCATATTTGTTTGGTATCTCATTCGATACAATACTGGTTCTCAAATCATGAGACAACACGACCGCACAAAAGTTACACTGACTGAGGAAGAAGAGTTGCTCATGAAAAAAAACCTGCAAGAACTTGCGGAGAATGCCATAAAGAATGAAGAATATCGAATGGCTGTCAGGTATTTGTATTTAGATTGCATAAAGCGATTGGATATGAAGCGCATCATCAGGTTTACGAACGACAAAACGAATTACGACTACATCAAAGAAATAAAATTTAAAGAAGTCTCAAATCGATTCAAATCCTTAACCATTTCTTATGAACAAGTTTGGTATGGCCACA
>JAUIFC010000289.1 GCA_030429455.1 Bacteroidia bacterium
TGGCACCTCGATGTCGGCTCGTCACATCCTGGGGCTGGAGAAGGTCCCAAGGGTTGGGCTGTTCGCCCATTAAAGTGGCACGCGAGCTGGGTTCAGAACGTCGTGAGACAGTTCGGTCTCTATCTACAGTGGGCGTTAGAAATTTGAGTGGCTCTGACTCTAGTACGAGAGGACCGAGTTGGACAAACCTCTAGTGTATCTGTTGTCACGCCAGTGGCATAGCAGAGTAGCTACGTTTGGAGTGGATAAGCGCTGAAAGCATATAAGCGCGAAACCCACCACAAGATGAGATTTCTTTTAAGGATCCCTAAAGACGATAGGGTAGATAGGTTACAGGTGTAAAGGCAGTAATGTCATAGCCGAGTAATACTAATCATCCGTTTAACTTTTTATACCCGTACAACTCTCTTTATTATTATAATATGTTACAATATTAGGTCTTATTATTTATCAAATGATGATAAGCGACATCTTAAGGTGACTATAGCAATGGGGCTCACCTCTTCCCATCCCGAACAGAGAAGTTAAGCCCATTAGCGCCGATGGTACTGCAATCGTGGGAGAGTAGGTCGTCGCCTTCTTTAATAATTAAAATCCTTTATCAAGCGATAAAGGATTTTTTTGTTTTGTAATATTGATGATATTATTTTTATATGAAGGAGCTCATGGCCACAGCAAATAAAGGGAACAATCCCAGCGTATAACTTGTTTTGATTGTAGATGGTGTATTCTTTAATTGACGTTCTTCAAAAGTCTTAAAAAAGGATATTGAGCTTGCTCTATTGTTTTGATATTCTTCGATAAGCAAATCTTTTGAAACTTTTCTATCGTCATTATCAAAGGATTCGTGGTCGTAAGGTAAAATTTGATGCATATCTTCTCGAATAATCTGCAAGGCTCTTTAACAAAATATTCTTTCTGTATCCGTAATATGTTGTAATTGCTGAGAAATTTTCCATTTACCTTCAGCATAAGTGTATTCGAATTTGTCTTCTGGAATAGCCTTGAAAAAGTTTAAAACAAAGGTTTTGTTATCTTCCAACAATTTAAACATGTCCTTATGAGCATTGATCTGATCGAGATATACCTCAAAATATTGGTCATAGTCTTTTCTGAAACCTTGAAAGTCATAACGAATATTTTAAACGGATTCTTTTTTTCGTCTTTGGCTTTCTTCGAGCAACAA
The DNA here is from genome assembly GCA_030429455.1 of Bacteroidia bacterium. Lineage (GTDB taxonomy): Bacteria > Bacteroidota > Bacteroidia > Flavobacteriales > Flavobacteriaceae > Psychroflexus. Next base: position 1,187 of record JAUIFC010000289.1, read on the forward strand.
GTTTAATTCTCTTGAAGTTTGACCTTGAACGGATGTGTTTTCTTGTGCCCTTCTAAATAGGTAGGGAATAACATCTCTCACTGGTCCAAATGGTACGAGCTTAACCGCATTAAAGTTTTCAATTCCAAGGTTAAAGGTCAAGTTTTCACTCATTCCATAAAGTTGGCCAAACCAGACGCGTTCATCATTAAAATCTATTTGTTTTTCTTCTAAAAATGTAATAGCTCCATAAGTCGACTCTTCATTGTGAGTGCCAATAAATAAGTTGATGTCGTCTAGGTGATTTAAACAATAATACATAACCTGATTAAAGGTGTTGTCTGTGGCAGCTTTGTTTTTGCAAATAGGTGTAGCGTAAGACAGTTTTTCAGCCCTTTTGTTTTCTTTTTCCATATAAGCACCTCTTACAATTTTAAACCCAAGTTTATATCCACCTTCTTTAGATTTTAGATGACTTTGTTTTACATATTCCAATCTGTCCCAGCGGTAACATTGCATGGTATTAAACACAATAATACGATCTTTGTTATAGATTTTCATCATGTTTTCAATAAGTTGATCTGCAGCATCTTGCATCCAGGACTCTTCTGCGTCAAACATTACCTTTACATTGTGTTCTGAAGCAGCTTTGCAAATCCTCTTTATTCGGTCTTTGATATGTTGCCATTCTTTTTCTTCTGTAGGAGTCAAAGTTTTGTTTTCAGAAACTTTATGCCAAATTTCAAACCTGCCCAATCCAGTAGGTTTAGCAACAGCGAATGGAATTTCCTTTTGTTGAGCTGCAAACTTTATGATATTAATTTTAGTGTCTGTGGCTTTATCAAATTCTTCTTCACTCACTTTGCCTTCAACAGAATAGTCTAAAACACTGTACACATGTTTAGAATACATGTTTTTAATGCCCGTTAAGCAATCATTTAAGCTGGTTCCGCCACAAAACTGCTTAAAAATAGTTTTCTTAATTAACCATTCAATAGGTAGCCTTAATTTTAAGGCCAATTTTGTGAAAAAAATACCAGGTGGCACAAGGGATGGTATGCTAATTAATTTAAAAATAAAAATTGAACGTTTTAAATCCTCATCCGATTTCAATATAAATGCACGTTTTGTATTGCTAAAAATTTTTTTATCAAGCATTTCTTATTTTCTTTGCTCAAAGATAATTAATTACGAAAAGTTAATTAAAATCATTTCAGTACTATTTTAGCTTTATTAACAATAGATTTCCATGAACCCATTTTTGAATAAAAATTCTATTTATTTTGGAAACAATGCTTATGTTGAATTGTCTCAATTTATCGATAAAGCAAAGATTTCTAAAATATTTGTTTTAATTGATGATAATACCAAAGTACATTGCTTTCCATATTTTAAAACTCAAGTTAATTTTGATTTTAAAGTTGTTGAAATTCAGCATGGCGAGCTGAATAAAACATTGGATACTTGTCAATTTATATGGAAAGAATTAAGTCATCTAGGTGCAGATAGAAAATCACTCTTGATAAATTTAGGTGGTGGTGTTGTGACGGATATAGGTGGTTTTGTGGCGTCATGTTATCGTCGTGGCATTTCTTTTTTACATGTCCCAACAACACTGTTAGGTATGGTAGATGCCGCTATCGGCGGTAAAACAGGTGTAGATTTAATGAATCTAAAAAATCAGATCGGTATAATCAATCAACCTGAAATGATTTTATATGATTTTGATTTTTTGTCTACCCTGCATTTAATAGAA
>JAUIFC010000068.1 GCA_030429455.1 Bacteroidia bacterium
TGTAATTCCAACGGCAAAAGGTATTGGTTCGGAATTTTTGTTAAGAACGGTGATGCTATAATTTGTTTGGCTACTTGCTTTATAAGGTATAAAACAAATGATAGCACAAACAACTATTAACCATCTCATCAAATTATTAAACTAAAGCACAAATTAACGTTAGACTGTCATGATTTCTTGGTCTTTAACAGCATAGACCTCGTCAATTATTTTGATAAATTTATTAGTTAAATCTTGAATTTCGACCTCAGCATCTTTCTTTTCGTCTTCAGAAAGTTCCAAATCTTTTAAATCGTGTAGGGCACTTCTTCTGTCGTTTCTAATGCTCACTTTGGCATCTTCGGCTTCAGATTTTGCTTGTTTGGAAAGTTGTTTTCTGCGCTCTTCTGTTAGCGGTGGCACATTAATAATTACACTTTCTCCATTATTCATAGGGTTAAAGCCTAAATTGGCGTTCATGATCCCTTTTTCAATGTCTTGAATAATTGATTTTTCGAAAGGTTGCACTGTTATTGTTCTGGCATCTGGCGTATTGACATTGCTCACTTGGTTGAGTGGTGTCTGTGCACCATAGTATTCTACCATAACAGAGGCAAGCATTACTGGACTCGCTTTGCCAGCTCTTATATTTTGAAATTGCTTTCTTAAGTGCTCCACAGATTTTTCCATGGCTTCTTGTGCGCCTTCTAATACGAATTCTAACTCTTCATTCATTGTAGTAATGCTTTTATATGTTTACGGTTGTTCCTATGCTTTCACCTGAAACGACTTTTAAAAGATTTCCAGGTTTATTCATATCAAACACAATTATTGGTAATTTATTTTCTTGGCTTAAGGTAAATGCTGTGGTGTCCATAACTTTCAAACCTTTATTTAAGACATCTTCAAAACTAATAAAGTCAAACTTTATTGCATCTTTATCCTTTTCCGGATCTGCAGTATAGATACCATCCACTCGGGTTCCTTTAAGAATTACATCGGCTTCTACTTCGATGGCACGTAAAACTGCTGCAGAATCTGTTGTGAAATACGGATTTCCTGTTCCTCCTCCAAAAATGACTACTCTGCCTTTTTCAAGGTGACGCATGGCTCGTCTTCTGATAAAAGGTTCGGCAATTTCATTGATTTTTATAGCAGACTGTAATCTTGTTTTAATCCCTTGCTCTTCGCAAGCACTTTGAAGGGCTAGTCCGTTTATGACTGTAGCCAACATGCCCATATGGTCGCCTTGAACTCTGTCCATGCCGCGAGAAGCACCAGCTAATCCTCGGAAAATATTTCCACCACCGATAACAATGGCCACTTCGATGCCTCTGTCTACTACGGCTTTGATTTCTTGAGCATACTCCTCGAGTCGTTTGGAATCTATGCCGTATTGTTTTTCGCCCATTAAGGCTTCTCCTGATAATTTGAGTAGTATTCTTTTGTAAGTCATGATAGATGTAATTGCTGCAAATATAAAGAATATGAGGTTAGCAAAGTATGACCAATAGCAGTTTTGTAAAATCGATTCGTCTTGTCTTTTGACAGCTAAGATTTTGTAAACACAGCTTGGTAAAAAACAAAATCTTCCATTACAGATATGATTTGGTAATGAAAGATGTATAAGCCTGCGCTTGCTTTATAATGACCTATGAGTCAGAATTATGCCAACGCTAAAAGCAGTATTATGCTACTTAGACCCCAAAAGTCCCTTCAAGAGGATATTTGTGCAGAATTCCTTCCTTTCAGGAAGGATAAAAAGAGAGTATTAGTAGATCTTTAGAATATTACCTATAAAAAATATCAAACTCAAGTGAAATAAGCTACATAATTAAAAAACTGCTTTTTAATTATTCTTTAGCAATACTTGTAGATACAGTTCTTTGGGTATTAGAGTTTGAGTTGTTTTCTAAAGCCATCAGTCTAGCTTCTAATTGATCCATTTTTTTAAGCTGTGCTTTAAGCTTTTTATTTTCTGCTTTTAAGTTTTCCATTTCATGATTTAGCTCTTTGATCGCTTGCACAAATAATGCATCGTAGTCCCCATACGCTGTTTGGTAAAAACCCAATCCATCTTTTGTGACTTTTTCTGGAAAGACTTTTATTAAATCTTGTGCAATAAACCCGTATTGTATGTCTTTAGATCTTTCAATACCCGTTTGATTGTCATTCCAATAAAATGAAACCCCTCTTAGTTGCCTTAATTTATCCAAAGCTACATTACCATCAATTGTTCTAATTTCTTTTTTTAGCCTTTCGTCAGAATTTGCTACCCAAGCGCCAGCACTTGATTTAGAAGCTTCACCATTTACTTCTAATGCGTTTGTCGTTGGTGTTCTCATGATACCTACTCTTTGGGCATCATCTAGAGTTAATAATGGGTTAGCACTGTCTATGTAAAAGTTAAGTTGGTTACTTGCGCCAGAATTGTATAAAATATGACTAAATTGTGTATTAGTAAATTGGTTGTCTTGAAAAATAATACCAGATTCTGATTCATCATCATTTCCAATAATAACATTCTTTGTATTTCCAAAAGTTTGTAAATCTCCGTTTACTCTTAATATATCATTATCAAACTCACCATAAATTAAGGCGTTATCGGCATCTGCATTCGTATTTTCAATATACAATTTATTCGAGCCTGTTTCGCCACTACCTGCTCTATAGCCTAAGGCAACATTGCCACTTCCTGTAATATTGTTGGCGAGGGAGAAGTCACCAATACTAGTATTTTGTGTTCCATTTGTATTATTGGCTAAAGCATCGGCACCTATAGCCGTATTAGAATCGTTGGTATTTACACGAAGAGCACTATCTCCGATTGCCGTGTTAAACTGACCTGTTTCATTTGTAAATAAGGCATCAAATCCTATCGACGTATTATGTGTCCCAGTAGTGTTGTTTCGTGAGGCTCGAAAACCTATAGCTGTGTTGCTTCCGCCTGTATTACTGTATAAAGCTTCAAAGCCTATCGCAACATTATTCGTGCTCGATGTATTTGTTCTTAGGGCATTATTGCCAATGGCAACATTTGAGTCTCCGGTAGTGTTGTTATGTAAGGCTTGATAGCCTATTGCTACGTTATTATCGCCATCGCTATTGTCTTGAAGTGCTTGATAGCCTATAGCAGTGCTATTGTCTCCAGCATTATTGTTTTGCAGTGCTTGCGTGCCCACAGCAGTTAGTCCGCCCTGATTGGTATTGGATGTTAAGGCTTGATAGCCTATCGCCGTATTTACGCTGCCTGTATTATTAAGCAAGGCCTGATGCCCAATAGCAGTATTATCACTTCCTGTAGAGTTGTTTTTTAAGGCTTGGTAACCAAGAGAAGTATTGTCATTTCCTCCTGTATTGCTGTATAAGGCTTCATAGCCTATAGCGGTATTATTATTATTTGTATTATTAATTAATGCTTGGTAACCAATAGCTGTATTGTAATCACCTGATATGTTAGCTTTTAAAGTTTGATACCCTAAAGCTGTATTATTGCTGCCGTCGGTGTTATTAAATAATGCTTCTTCACCAATTCCTATATTTCCATTTCCGATAGAATTATCGTACAAGGCTTGATGTCCTAAGGCGATATTATTTAATCCTGTTGTGTTTGAATAAAGAGTTGAATTACCGATTGCAATATTTTTGTTCGAACTTAAATTATTGTAAAGTGCCTGATATCCAATTGCTATATTGTCACTGCCAGTTGTGTTATTTCTTAAACTTTCATAACCTAGAGAGGTGTTATTATTTCCATCGGTATTTACTCTAAGGGTAGAATATCCAATAGCCGTATTATTACTTCCAGTAGTATTAAACCGTAAGGCGCTACTTCCAATCGCAGTATTAAAATCAGCAGAAATATTATTTAGAAGAGCTGAAGAACCGATGGCGGTGTTATTGCTTCCTGTTGTATTGTCTTCGAGCGAAGCATGTCCAACGGCTACATTGTAATTGCCTTCGGTATTTTGAGAAAGTGCTGTGGATCCTACTCCGGTATTGTATATCCCGATATTATTGTTAACCAAACTAGAATAACCTACCGAGGTATTATTGTTACCTGAAGTATTAGACAGCAAAGCATTGAGTCCAATGGCTGTATTGAAATTTCCGTTATTGTTCTTAAGGGCTTGATAACCAATTGCAGTATTACTTGATCCAGTTGTATTATCATATAAAGCTTGTCCCCCAAAAGCAGTGTTTAAAGATCCTGTTGTGTTAAACTTTAAAGCTCTATAACCTACAGCAGTGCTACTACCTGAAGTAGTTGCTTCAAGTGCTTCAAATCCAATCGCCGTGTTAAAATTTCCTGTTGAATTTAGTCTTAAAGCAGAATGTCCAAAGGCAGCGTTTCCAGTGCCTGTCGTATTCGTATATAAGGATTGATATCCAAAAGCAGAGTTGTTATCTGCATTGTTGTTAGAAAGCGATTGAGAGCCTATTGCTGTGTTTTGATTGCCTGAGGTATTATTGGTCAAAGAATATCTTCCAACAGCCGTATTATTAGCACCATCTAAATTGTCTTGTAAAGTATAATTTCCAACTGCAACATTTCCAAAACCATCTATATTTTCATACATAGAATATGTTCCAACAGCAGTATTATTTCCACCAGTTGTATTTTCTTGCAGAGCGTAAGTACCAATCGCAGTATTTCTATCTGCTTCGTTTACAAATAGTGCCAGCATACCTATTGCTACATTTAACTCTCCTGATTCGTTTAAACCTAATGCATAATGACCAATGGCGACATTTCGTTCTCCATCTGTGTTATTTGATAAAGCTCTGTATCCAACTCCAGTATTGGAATAGCCAGTAGTATTATCTCTTAAAACTTGATATCCAATTGCTGTATTAGAAGAACCATTATTATTTGTTAATGTTTGATAACCTACACCTGTATTCCAGGGATTTGTTATTGTTGAACGGCCAGACTCATAACCAATAAATGTGTTGGAATTGTTACTTAAGTCATCCGACTCACCAGCCCTGTAACCCAAAAATAAACTACCATCTGTGCCATCACTTATTCTTCCTGCATAGGTGTCATTCACTCTAAACATGAGCGCTTGGGCATCTGTAGTGCCAATAAAATCTGTGCTTTCGTCGGTGCCAGCGTTGCCATTATGTGTCCAGACGGTACTGCCTACAATAGTAGACCGATCTATCCAACTCAGGGTGCCAGAGCCATCGGTTTGCATAACTTGGTTGGCGATGCCATCTACAGAAGGAAAAGCATATCCTGTGGTTGTCGGGTTGCCGATTTGAAAAGTACCGTTAGCTCTTAAAATGTTATTGTCAAATTCGCCATAAATAAGAGGATTTGGATTGCTGCTGTTTTCAATAATCAACTTATTACTTCCCGTTTCGTTTAGGCCAGCCTGATAACCAATAAAAACATTTCCTAACCTAAATGCAGTGCCTTGTAGTGCAATATCATTTGTTCCTCCTGCATTATAGCCTATATAAGTATTGTTGTTGCCTGTTCCATCTAAAATGCCAGAACGGGCTCCTAAAGTAACATTGTTAGAGCCTCCAGTAAGAAATTTTAATGACGAGTTCCCTAAAGCAGTATTATAATCTCCACCTACAAAGCTAGACAAGGCACCACTTCCCATTCCAGTATTCCATCTCCCTATTGTATTGCTTTCCATTGCTCTATATCCTATAATGGTATTTTCATATCCTGTTGTGTTCGATTGTAAGGCATTTGTTCCTATAGCCGTATTCCAATATCCTTGAGCATTACTCCTTAATGCCCAATAACCGATAGCTATATTATTATTTGTACTATTACCGCCTAAAGTCTGATATCCAATGGCTACATTATTATAACCTGCGGTCGTTTGTCTGCCCGCTTCATAGCCAATAAAAGTGTTTGCATTATTTGTAGAATCGTCAAAATCACCTGCTCGATAGCCTAAGAAAACACTGCCATCTGCGGAGTTACCAATTCTACCTGATTCTACATTATTTACCCTAAAATTTAAAGAGACATCGTCCGTAGTTCCAATAAAATCTGTCGTATCATCAGTTCCTGCATTACCTGTTGTGGACCAGAGTTTGCTTTCGCCAACGGTATACCATCTGCTAGCGCTATGGTCGTAATAATAAATTCCTTTTTTGGTAATGGCAGAAGTTGCTGGAATTGATGAACCCGGAGCGATAGCATCAATATAAACCAAAGCGCCATCTTGATCAGCACCATAGGTCGTGGCATTCATTTTGGCTTCTAATTGTACAATGCTTAAAGAAGGTAAAAGGATGCCATCCGCTGCTGCGGCGTCTTCTGCGCTTCCTACAATATGAAAAGTTGTCTTAGGATCGTTGGTGTCTATACCAATCTGGGCATTTATGATTGTTGTCAATAAACATAAAGCTAAAGATAATTTCAAAGTTTTCACAAAATTTGTTTTGAATAAATTTAAACAAAATATAATTTGTGACCAACAAATGATTTGAAATAACTGAAAAATCAATTTGTTATAAAATCATTTTGTGTCTTACTGTTGCTTTATAAAAGCTTGAATTGAAATGGTTTAGAAAATATAGGCCAAGTGTAGTTTCAATCTATTTTCTGAGAGCGTATAGTCCACAAAGAGAAATGTATGAAAATGACATCACAAATATTTATGATGAGCATGACATATTCTAGTTGTTTAAGTCAAGCAATCCTTCAGGAAGTTCTAAGGTGATTTCCTGGTGCTCTTCATCTATATCGAGAATCCAATTGTCGTTTACTGGAATCAAAACAGTTGCAGAGTCTGTTTTTATTTCAAAAATAGATTGTATGGTTTGGGAATTGATGTTTGTTATTTCACCAATTTCATGATCATCTTGGTCAAATGCGGTATAGCCAATTAAATCAGTTAAACCAAAAGTTTCGTCGATGTCTATCTCAGACCGAAGCACATAAACGTCTTTATGCACAAGGCTTTGAGCGTCTTCTTCGTTATCGACATCTTCAAGCTTAAGCCTGTAGCTGTTTTTTTTACTCTGCTTGGTAAATTCTATAAAAAAAGGAATCCGTTTTTGTTCAAATTCGACAAAAACGGATTCTAAATGTTCTGGTAAGCTGTCTAACTCTGGATTAAGCTGTAAAACAACTTCTCCTTTAAAGCTGAATTTTCTGGAAATGGTACCTAGATAAAAATGTTCATTTTTATCCATGCTGATTTATTCCTCAGTTTTTTCTTCTTCGGTCGTTTCGGCTTCTGCGCTTGGCTCTTCAGGTTGAGCGTCTGCAATTCTCTTGGCATTCACTTCTTGTTCTTTTGCAAGAGCTTCTGCTTTAGCATCAGCTTTTGCTTGCGCTAATTTTGAAGATTTGTCAAGGATTTTACCTTCTTTGTCTTTCATCCAAGCTTCGAATTTTTCGTTGGCTTGCTCCATAGTCAAGGCTCCTTTGTCCACACCACCAAGTAAGTGTTTTTTAAGAAGCACTCCTTTGTAAGATAAAATTCTGCGTGCCGTATCTGTTGGTTGAGCACCGTTTCTAAGGTGTTTTACAGAATTATCCACATCTACTTCGATAGTTGCAGGATTTGTTGTTGGATTGTAAATACCGAGTTTTTCGATAAATTTACCATCTCTTTTTGCACGAGAATCGGCTGCAACGATCCAATAGAATGGTTTTCCTTTTCTTCCGTGTCTTTGTAATCTAATTTTTAAAGGCATAATGTTTAAATTTTGGGTTCTCGACCTCTTTATTAAAATTGGAGTGCAAAAGTACTTTTTTTAATTTGATTGGAGATGCGTTTTTAATATATTTTTTTAAAGCCAAATTCTAGGTTTAATTTTAAGTTATAAAGGGTATAAACATTTTAGTTTTAAAAAGGTATTCCCACATTCAGGTATATCTAAATGTCCGTATCGGTAAAGGTTTTCATAAAGTCGATAATAGCATTAATTTCCTTTTCTGTAAGATTTAAATTTTCAAAAGGTAAGGTCTGGTGATTAAGTTGAAACCCCAATCCATTTCCGCCACCTTTGTTATAAAAGTCCATCACTTCTTGAAGCGAAGTATAAACACCATTATGCATATAAGGTCCTGTTAACTCGATATTTCGAACTGTCGGTGTTTTAAACATGTACTTGTGAAGGTCCGTTTTGTATATGGCGTAAAATCCAACATCGCTATCGACTTTTAGATTTTTGCTGGTTTCCTGAACACCGAGGATTTCCTTTTCTGTGTCATGAAACAATGGTGGCACAGTGCCGTTGGTTAATGGCATAAAATGACAAGTTGCGCAGAGCGCTTTGCCCATAAAAAGATTCATGCCTAACTTTTCATTGTCTGTAAAGTCGCTAAGTTCTCCGCGCATATTTCTGTCAAATCTAGAATCCATCGCATTCAAAGTACTCACATAACTTGCTAAGGCTCTAATGATAAGGACGCGGTTTGGCTTTTTATTTGGGAATGCTTTTTCAAAGGCTTGCACATATTCTTCATCGTTTAAAATTTTACTGGTTTGAATGGAATGGACATTGTTATTAAATTCGTTCTCGTTGTCAAAAACGTTTGCAATTTGATGTTCAAGTTCATCTGCACGGCCATCCCAGAAGAATTTTTTTTGAAATATTGAATTTAATAAGGTTGGTGTATTTCTTTTTAATGAAATTCCACCTTCACCTATTGCTGTTTCTAAACCATCTTGATAGGCATTTTCAGAGTCATGACAGGTAAAACAAGACATGCTTCCTGTATGGCTTAGTGCCTTTTCCTTAAACAATAATTCGCCTAATTTGATTTTTGCTTCAGATGGGTTTCTAGTTACAGCTGACCTAAAAAAGTTGAGGTTGAAGGAATTTTTTTCAAAAAAAGTTGGTGCATCTATATTAAGCGCCAAAGGTCTTTTTTCAACATAACCATAAGTTTTTGCAATTTCTGACCAGTTTGAAGTCAGTGGGTTTAAAAAATTTCTACCAAAAGTATACCTGTCCAATGTATTAAAGTCATTATGATGGCTTAAATATTCAGAAGCCTTGTGGATATTTTTGAGAAAAGCTGTGTTGAGCTGAGGATTTAAGGTGTTTATTGAATCTAGAAGACTTAGACGATAAACTTCACCAAGGCTTTTTAGGCATTCTATAGATTCTTCGATGCCAATTAAACTTATTGGGGTGTCAAAACCTGTTAGGCTTAATGCGTAAATTCTTAAAAACTGTTGATGAATGGCTGGAAAAAGTCGGCTTTCATTTATCGGAAATTCTTTCAATTGATTCCGTATCTTGTTTAAATAGCCTAATAGGACTTTAATTTGAAAGCTTATGTCATTGTCATTAGGATTTGTACTGTAAAGTAATTCTTCAAGTGCCTGAAAACCAATTGGTGGAAGAATTTTTTTGTTATCTTCTTTAAACACTGGCAATGGCGGACCATTAACCCGAAGGCTGTTTTCTGGAGAAATATAAGCGGCAAAAGGTTCAGCTTTTTTAAAGGCTAAACGTGAGGCTTTAAAAAGTATTATTCGTTCTTCTGAAGCATTACTGTCCTTAAGTTGATTAAGATTTGTGATTGCAATCGCAAGCTGATTTTGAATATAGACATCAACTGTTTCGAATCCTTGTTCGGATAGGATTTCGTAATTTTCTTTGGGTGTATTGTAGTTTGTCAAATAAAATAAACTGAACCCAAAAACCCCGATGATTAATAAAACATTCTTCATGTTCACGCTTTCAATTGAAACTAATTACCGTGGTAGACCTTTTAAAATAAGAATTTGAGAACCAAAACTAGATTCTTGAGAATTTGTAATTCCATCAAACGAACCATCGTGTTGTGTAAAGTCTGTGAGTACATGCCCATCTATGCCTTGAAAACTTGTGTTCGTCCAATAATTGGGTTGCAAACAAAGCACAAAAATAGACTGGTCTGCATTTGCAACCTTCTCTGTAATGTCAATTAACGCTCCAAATTCTCCAGAAAAGTTGGATGTTATAGAAGGTTGATTAATTTGCAAAACAGGTTTGGCGTTGTTTCCATTTAAGTCAGTTTGCCAGATGTAAGCTTGATGACCTCGGCTAAAAGTTGTCGGATCCTCTTGCCAGTAAATATAATTCTCTGTCACACATACATTATCAGGGCTACTTAAAAGTGGCATATTTCCATCCATATTGTTGGTGTCCGTGTTTCCGCTGATGATTTGAGTGAGTTTGCCAACCAACGGATTTACGGGGTCTAAAACTAATTTATAGCCTGCGCCCCAGTTATTTGAAGTATTATTCGTGCCTGTGACAGAAAAATAGACTGTTCTGTTGGCAGTTGGTGAGCCCTTACCATAATCCAGGTCTTCCGCTCTTATAAATTGAAAGGCATTCGCGACTATGCACGCATCTTCCATTTCACTTTTGGTTAAAGATGCCCCGTTAGGAATTTCAACAAACTCGACATTATATTCAACACCAAAAGCTAAGTCTTCTTCATTTTCAATGCTGTTGGCGCCTACTCGCTTTAACACATAAATGCTTCCTCCGTTTAGATCTGCATCACCAGCGGTGCTGTAGTATAATACAATTTGGCCTTTGGAATCTGTGCGGTCGTCGTCTCCTCCCATGATAACGGTTTTTCCCGGATAAGCTGCCGCAGGAAGAGGTAGAGTGTTTTCCCAATTAAAACGCCCTAGCGCTGTTAAATTATCGCTTGAATCACTAGGGTTTGGAATTTCTTCGATATCGATACGTTTAGGCGAGTGGTGAAAATATTCGGAAGCAGAAATAAAAAAGTTTTCTGCACCACCATGAATTGCAGCTTCCCACATCGTGCCCGAACATTGCGCCGCATAATCGCTTACGCTAGAATTTAGCATGTAGTCGCCTTGAATGGGTTTAAGCGTTTGAGGGTCTAAAATTAGTCGCCCAACGGCATAATGACTTTCGAAATTTACCATAAGTGCTATATTCCCATCACTATTAATTACAGCACCGGCACCATCAGCGCCGCCTCCAATTCTAAAAATATTCCCATCGTAAGTAGGTAAAATATCTCCTGTAGAAATCAATGCTGACGCCCTAACATCCGAAAAGTCTGGAAAGGTGCTCACTAGAGGTTCGACTACAGAAAAATCATATTGGCCTACAGGGTTTTTAGAGTCTAAACTGACACATTCCCAGCTACCATTAAAGAAAACATTAATACATCCATTACCATTACAATCTGTGCAAATCACGATGAGGCCTTCAGCAGGATTTGGGATGCTATTCATTTGTGTTCTAGTCATTCTAGGTGCCAAAAAACCAGCCGTCGTCGAGTGAATGTCTAATGCCGAAGATGGATCTGGTGTATTTGTGTCGATACCTACTTGAGCATGAATAGGACATAAAAGTATTATACTCAAAAAGGAAAACAACACCATTACAAATTTTCGATTCATCAAAACTTAAGTTTATAGGGGACTAAGAAATTTGGTATAAAAATACATTATAAAAGGTGAAACCTTTAATTCGCCTTTAGATAGATTTTATTCAACTGTAAATTTAACACCTGTTCATATCAGATGGTGATACATCTTGTCGTAAAATTAAACGATTACATTTCAAATTAGAAACGCTGTTGTAAGTGTTTTGGTGATTTTAAAAGTAATTAATCAATTTGGTATTTTCAGCTAAAAGAAGAAGACTTCACGACAATTGAAATTTAAGTTACAGACTAGCAATCCGTTTATTTTGATTGACCTTATGCAACAATTCGCTAACATGCCATTGTTTATAGTCGAATTGTGTTTATATTTCAGTTTTAATTTAAAAAGAATTTTTTTCAGATTTTATATGAAAAACGCTGATATCATTAGAATGAAATTTTAATTCAAACATGCTTGACAAAATTCAACTTCAACATTTACTTTTTATAGACATAGAAACAGTGCCTGAGCAAAAGAAGTTTGAGGGTTTGTCTGCGGTGAAACAGGGACTGTGGGAGCAAAAGTCTAAATATAAAAGAGCTTACGAAGCTCAGAATGAAAAAGAAATTTCTGCTTCTGAGTATTACAACAGGGCTGGAATTTGGGCAGAATTTGGAAAAATAATTTGTATTTCGGTTGGATTCTTTAATATGGAAAAGGACTCGATAGAGTTTAGGGTAAAAAGTTTTTTTGGAGATAATGAAAAACAACTATTGATTCAATTTTCTAAGCTTTTACAAACATCTTTTGAAAAAAAGCATAGTCTGCTGTGTGGCCATAACATCAAAGAATTTGACGTGCCGTACATCGCACGACGTATCCTTATTAACGCCCTGCCACTTCCAAAATCATTAAACTTGATGGGTAAAAAACCATGGGAAGTTCCTCATTTGGATACCTTAGAACTTTGGAAGTTTGGCGATTACAAGCATTTTACATCACTAAAACTATTAACGGAAATATTAGGAATACCTTCGCCTAAAGATGACATTGACGGTAGCCAAGTTAGAGATGTATATTATGACCATCAGGATTTAAAACGCATTAAAATTTATTGTGAAAAAGACGTCGTGGCTGTCGCTCAAGTTATTCTGCGGCTTACGAATAGACCTTTGTTAACACCAAAACAAATCATAACTGTGGGCTAATATGTTGCTGGATATTAAAGATTTAAATATTGGTTTTGGAGTATTGAACATTGTTAAGAATTTTTCCGTGAAGTTGAGCAACTCCAAAATTTTAGGTATTGTTGGCGAGTCTGGCTCTGGAAAATCCTTATCGGTTCTCTCTATGATGGGTCTATTGCCAAAACATGCTAGTGTAAGTGCAAAACATATCATTTTTGATGAAATAGATTTATTGTCGATAAAAAAGAAGAAGTTGAAGTCTATAAGAGGTTCCAAAATAGCTATGATTTTTCAGGAGCCCATGAGTTCTCTTAATCCTTCAATGACATGTGGAAAACAAGTTGCAGAGGTTTTGATCAATCACAAGATGTGCAGCCCGAGAAAGGTAAAAGCGGAAGTAGTAAAGCTTTTTGAAAAAGTAAAACTGCCAACGCCACTCCAAACTTTTGACAAATATCCACACCAAATTAGTGGTGGACAGAAACAAAGGGTAATGATTGCGATGGCAATTGCTTGCAAACCCAAACTCCTCATTGCCGACGAACCAACCACAGCGCTGGATGTGAGTGTTCAAAAAAGCATTATAGAACTGCTGAAAGCTATCCAACAGGAAACACAAATGAGCATTATTTTTATATCGCATGATTTGGCTTTAGTGAAACATATTGCCGACGATATTATGGTGATGTATAAAGGAGAAATAGTTGAGCATCAACCAGCGCATCAACTATTTCAGTCTCCTAAAGAGCCCTACACTAAGGCCCTTTTGGCTGCTCGTCCAAGAAGAGATAAAAGACTAAAACGACTTCCTACGGTAAAGGATATCGTTGGCGATGAGTTAAATGAAGAATACGAAACAACAACCGAACGAGAAAAAAGGCACAACGAATTGTATAGTCATCAACCGATTTTGTCAATCAGCGAAATTGAAAAAGTATATAAACTCAATTCTAATTATTTTCAGCAGAAAGCCTTTTTCAAAGCCGTGGATAACGTAAGTGTCGATATTTATAAAGGTGAAAAATTAGGGATTGTTGGAGAATCAGGTTGTGGAAAAACGACATTGGGGTATTTAATTAACAGACTTACACCAGCGAGTTCTGGCAGTATCATTTACAATGGTCAAGATATTTTGCAATTGGACAGGTCATCGCATAAGGCTATAAAAAAGGACATTCAGATTATCTTTCAAGACCCGTATTCATCGCTTAATCCTCGGCTAAGTGTAGGTGAGGCCATTTTGGAACCCATGTTGGTTCATCGGATCGTCAAGGCCAAAAAAGAAGGTATAAGTGAAGTTTTAAATCTACTTGAAGCTGTAGGATTATCCGCTGAGCATTATAATAGATATCCTCATGAGTTTAGCGGAGGTCAACGTCAACGCATTGGTATTGCAAGATGTTTGGCTTTAAAACCAAAAATTATCATTTGTGACGAATCTGTTTCGGCATTAGATATTTCTGTACAGGCACAAATATTAAATTTGTTGGAAGATTTGAAGGTGCAATTTAATCTCACATACATTTTTATATCCCATGACTTATCTGTTGTTAAACAGTTTTGTGATCGAATCTTTGTGATGAAAAGTGGTAAAATTGTGGAAGAGGGAGAAGCTGACGGCTTATACGACAACCCAAAGCATAGCTATACAAAAAATTTATTAGCGAATATTTTTGACTAAAAAATCAACGTTGAAAATCCAAGATTAATTCCCCAAGTCCAATCTGTATATTTGTTTTGAGGTCCAACGGGGCTTAATCCATCGACCAAGTCAGATCCAAAAAGCATCCAACTGCTTTCGACAAATAGACCAGTTCTGGGATTAAAGTTAAAACGGAGTCCTAACCTTAAATTTAAACTTCCAACAATGCGATTGTCCAAAACGATTCCATTATCTGAATCTTGAGAAATAAAGGAAGGGAAAATATTTTGTGGATTTGCTAGACCACCTTCAAGACTAGATGTTGCCTCAGGGGTAACAAGGTTCAAGCCAACGGCAATTCCGCCATAAGGTGATAATTTGCTAATAAATGTATAAGACCTATTATATCCTTGTTCTTGTATGCCTAATGGATAATATTCTAGCCCACCACTTAATCCTAAGCTAGTGAAAGAACCACTCATTGCTTCTAGTCTGGGATCGTCTGCATATTGACCATAATGTTCCAAATTTGACGACAGATATAAAAAGTCAAAACGGTATTTTACGTGTTCTTCAAAATAATTTGCCCGTCTGCTTGAAGCTTTATTTATGTAATAGGATAAACCAAAAGTGAATCCAGAGTTTCCGTTTCTCGTGGATGCATCACCTCTCTCCCCATAATCACTTCTCATTTGATGATATCCAGAAAGCAGCCCAAACTCATGTTCTTGAATACCTTGTGCATTTATGGATGTAGATACTAATGCCAGAAGAATGGCTGTAAATCTTAAAAATGACTTCATAATACTAAAACATGTTTTGCTTTATGTGCTAAACGCTTATCCTGAAAACAATTTAATTTCATGGTACTAATATAAAGGATAAAATGTTTTAGACGCGTCAAGTTTTGATTTAAATCTTTGTTATGAAACAAGAACACACTCATTATGCCTTTTTTGATTTGCTAAAAAAATGAAAAATCAATGCTATACCAAAAATAAATGCAATAATCAACCAGTTGTCAATTGGAGCTTCGTCTTTGCCTGTATCTCCACCACTTGACGGCGGTGGCGGTGGCGGTGTTTGTAGAATAAGTATTAATATGTAACAAAAATTTATAAAAAAGGGCATTCAAAAGTATTCATGTAAGTTTTGTTTCAAATCAAATAAGGTTTTATTCCCTGATAAGTTTGAAGGTATGATTAATATTTTCATTACTAATATTCAAAAAATATACGCCAGAATTTAAAGACAAATTGTTCAATTGTATTTTGTCTTTAATATGTTTTAGATTGTTATTGTAAACCGTTTTTCCTAGTGCATCATAAATTTTTAACATTGCGTTTTTCCCTATAAGATTTTGACCAAAAGTGATGTAAAGCACATCTTTGAAAGCATTTGGGTAAACACCGATGCTGTAAGCTTCCGAAACCGTATTGGTGTCTAAAGTTTGGATATCAAAAGTAAGTGCAAACCTGTTGTTATCTACGGATTCAGGTATGGCTAAATCAAATTGAATAGGAATAATTAAACCATCCGATAATGGTGTGTAAGTGTCATTGTATTTGTCCCATAAGTACAATCCATTAGGCAGATTTCCGAAACCTTGCATTTCTATACTAAAGTTATAGTTTGCGGAATCAATGTTGTTTATAAATAATTCTACCACTTCATTCAAATCTGTGGGTACGTTTCTTTTGTCTGCGGTCAGTAATTGATTGCCATATTGAATTGCTATATTTTCGTCGTTATTAAAGAATTTTTCGCCATCCTCTATGGTCGTTAAAGTGTCATAATTGCTGTCCATTAGCATGATAAGACCATCATTAGCAATATCGATAAAAGGAATATCGTTGGTGTCATAAAGCCCTATTCGTAAAAAATTGTCGATTTGGTTGCTAAATACCTCAATCAGGTTGTTAGAATTTCCTTTATGTGCTTCTCTATAATTTATTTGCGGGTTATCGATTGCCGCTTGAATAAAAACTGCTTGCGAAGGCTGTAAGTATTGATCAGCATTACTTCCGGGAAGTGAATTTATCCCGGTGCTTGGGACGATATACGCATACTGCCCTGAATTGTTGGCTTCAGGTTGCCATATCCACATTTCATCTGTAAAGCTATTTCCGCTTTCTGTTCTTACCAAAGACAGGTCAACTGGCGATTGATAAGGGTTTCCTGTAGCGATAAATCCTCCAGAGGATACATTGTGATTGGTGTCAAAATCGCCAATATGCAATGCTCCAGTACTGTAAAGAACAGTTTCTACTTCTGTATCAAAATCATTTATCATCAAATCTATACTTCGGTCTCCTCTTACTAAAGTGTAGTAATTCTGACCTGCCACAAGATTTGTAGCATTGGTGTTGGCAAACGTGTCCCAGCTTGTAGTGGTATTGTTAAATGTGTACAGCGATGGATTACCTGATTCATTTTGGTCAAACCCATTGGCAACAGAACCACCGGTAATATGTGTACCCTTGTTGGGTACAAAAAAACCACCGTATTGCCAATTGTCGAAAATGGAACTAATCGAATTTACTGGACTTGATAAAAAACGCCACGCCCTATTGGCTGGATAAAAACGTTCTACTCGTATACTGTTTATGTTTCCATCTTGACTTTGAGGTACTATTGCTGTATTTTGGGCACTAGAGCTTATCAAAACAATACGGTCTGAGGCGTTTAGTGTTCCAGATTTTGAAATGAATGTGTCTAAAATGTTTAAAAATCCTGTGCTAGAAACATTAAAAGTTCCATTATGGTTTAGTTCCATAAACTTTATCGTATCATCACTATCGTTAAAAGTAAGTGTATGAATGCCATCTGCATTAGGAGTGCCGCTACCCAATTTTAAGATAGCATCGTTTAACGTTAAGGTTCCTTCGGAGTTGTCTAGGCCTTGATCTAAAGTAAGTTCTCCTACAGTTTCAAAATTGATCAGTCCTTCGTTATTTACAGTTTTGTCAAAATATAAGGTTCTTCCATTATTGACATGTATCTCTGAATTCGATGAAATGAAAAACTGTCCAAAACATAATTTTATTGGCAATAAAAAGAACAAATATGTAATTCGAATCTTCAAAATAGTTTTAATTAATCATATAATTAATCATAAAAGTAACCAAATATTTAGAAGTTGAAGTTATTTTGAAAAAAAGATAAAGGATTTACATACCCATAAGACATGAGTAAAACCTGTTTCATCAAAAAATCCAAAGCTTTTATAGTCAAAATTCTGTGCTTATAATTGCCTTTAACCATAGGATTCGAATGATGAAAGATTTGTGATAAAGATTTTATCTAAACTTTTCAATACTCCGAATTTCAGTTAGGCCAAATTTTCTGTTGTCAAAACGCGGTTTAATTATTCTTCTTGGTGTGCAGGTTTTAACAAATCTGCCACCGTTTTTACGGGGTTGAATGTGCTTTTTGGAACTTCAACAAAAATACTGTGCCAAAATTCCATGGCGCCATTCCATAACCCTGGCAATTCCAAGGCTTTAATTTCGTCGCCTTCAATGGACTTTTGAGAGATAAACCCTCTTTTTGGATTTATATGATGTTCCAAATTAAACTTCTCACCCTGATAATCCTTTACACCACAAACGAGGTCAACAGGGTTGAAATGGTTGGCGTGGTCTAAAATAAGTTTTTGGTCTTTTTTAGAAACATCAATTTGAGAGGTTTCTACAATTTGAAGAGAAACTTTCCCCTTGTCTTTAATCCAAAATGGTCCACCACCAGGATCGCCATCAT
>JAUIFC010000290.1 GCA_030429455.1 Bacteroidia bacterium
TTAGTGGTGTTTCTCCTAGTGGTCCAAACGATGTGGGGTCTGCATACAGAAATAACTCAGCTTTATTGATGATAGCATCTGGATGCTTGGTTAAAAAGGTGTCAATTTCATTAACGGCTATTTTTATTCCATAACCATGCTAAAGTAGTAGAATTAGTGCTCTTTACAGCATTCAAAAATGATTGAACAGGCATAATATCTCCCACATTTTGAACTCCGACTTCTCCAATTATGAAAGGAAAATTTTCATTTTTCAAGGTATTCAATCTTGAAGTAATTTGTGATTCAGTTTTGTCTATAAGCCATTTTTCGTAAGCATGTATGTCAAAGAGTATATTGAAATTACTATTCAAGAGTAATTCACCTTTTGCTAAAACTGATGCTTCTGACTGCCCTTGTTCATTACCTGGGACAAGAATTATGTTTTTAAAATCAATTACTTCACGTAGATTATTCACCATGTCTGACATATCCGTTAACCACAGGTCGTGTGTGTAGTTATTTTCGTTATTCCAATGGTATGGTTCATTCCAAACCTCTATCCAAACATCTGGCTGATCTTTAAAGTGTTCGGCGATTTGTTTCATTTTAGTTTTATATTCACCATAAAAGTTTTGTTCAGAAGGATTCAGGCCTGTAAAAAGTGTTTGCTGCCCATTCTCAAATACCCATCCGAACGGGCAAATTATGGTAACTATATTATAAAGTCGATTTTGATTAACAATTTCTTGAGTGGGATGATACCAAATTCCATCACTTCCAAGGATTGGAATTCCATCTATGGGTTGTTCTCTTAAATTTCCAATAAATTCTCTAACGATTTTTATATTCCACTCTTCCATCAAATTAGGATCTGTTAAGCCAAAGGATTGCATGGCATTTACCCCTTTATAACTTACAACCTCATTATTGTAAAGCAGATTCGAACCAGAAATGGCAAAAGGACCTGTCAATCCTTCTGATTGGTCATTTTCTTGAGTACAGCCTTGAATACTGTAGAATAGAAATGTAAATGCTAAAAGCGTTATAGCTTTCCTCATGATCTCATTGAGATTTGGTTCATCAAAGTCCATTTTAATTTATAACAAAATTCGCCTTAAAATTTATATCTACAAAAATCGATATTTTTAAAATCTGACGGTCATTATTTTAGCACCAACTTTTTAAAACTAAGCCCATTCTACCGAATACTTTCAATCTTTGCTAAAGCGTCTTTTACAGATTTGACTTGGCCAAAATTAAGAAGTAAGCGTAAACCAGTTCGGGTTTTCTTTTCTTTCATGACAATCTTGTTTTTACTCAAGTGCAGCCGTTGAAGTAAATTTTGAAAACGCTGACTCTGGTAAAAGGATGACGCTTGGTCGGAAATAAAATAACCAATCATTGTTTGTTTTTTGATGACAATTTTTTCAATTCCTATATGAGCAGCGATCCATTTCATTTTCAACGAATCTAATAAATCTATCACATGAACGGGCAAATCGCCAAAACGGTCTTTCAGTTCGTTGGCAAAAGTATGAAGCTCTTTTTCCGTTTTTAGTTCGTTTAGTTTGGTGTAAAGGTTCAATCGCTCGGTAATGCTGTTTACATAATCGTCAGGGATTAGGATTTCAAAATCTGTATCAATCTGAACATCTTTGACATACACTTTGTTTTCATCTTCAGATTCATCTTTTTGGTACAGGTCTTTAAACTCTTTTTCTTTGAGTTCTTCAATGGCTTCGTTTAGAATTTTTTGATAGGTATCGAATCCAATTTCGTTAATAAAACCACTTTGTTCTCCTCCCAATAAATCACCAGCGCCACGTATTTCCAAATCTTTCATGGCGATTTTGATACCACTTCCCAAATCGGAAAATTGTTCGAGTGCCGTAATTCGTTTTCTCGCATCTGGTGTCATGTTATGCATGCTTGGTGTAATCAAATAACAGAAGGCTTTTTTGTTACTTCGACCAACACGACCTCTCATTTGGTGCAAATCAGAAACTCCAAACCTATTAGCATCGTTTATCAAAATTGTATTGGCATTGGTGATGTCCAAACCACTTTCGATAATTGTTGTGGACACAAGCACATCAAATGCGCCATTCATAAAATTAAGCATCAATTTCTCAAGCTCTTTGCCTTCCATTCTTCCATGACCAATCCCAATTCGGGCATCTGGCACTAAACGCTGAATAAGTCCAGCAACTTCTTTTATATTTTCAATTCTGTTATGAATAAAAAAGACTTGACCACCACGCTGGATCTCGTAACTGATGGCATCGCGAATGGTTTCTTCTACAAATCTTACCACATGAGTATCAATAGGGTAGCGGTTTGGTGGCGGCGTTGTTATCGTCGACAAATCCCGAGCTGCCATCAAACTAAATTGTAAGGTTCTTGGAATTGGTGTCGCAGTGAGCGTTAGGGTATCAACATTTGTTTTTATGGTCTTTAATTTGTCTTTTACCGCAACACCAAACTTTTGTTCTTCATCTATAATCAGAAGACCGAGATCTTTAAAAAATTCTGCTTTATTTACCAATTGATGTGTCCCAATGATGATGTCAAGTTTTCCAGATTTCAGATTTTCTAAGGTTTCTCTTTTTTCTTTAGCTGTTCTAAACCTGTTGATATAATCAATATCTACAGGGAAATCTTTCAATCTCTCTGAAAATGTCTTGTGATGTTGAAAAGCCAAAATAGTTGTTGGTACCAAAACAGCTACTTGTTTTCCATTGTCCACAGCTTTGAAGGCCGCTCGAATGGCAACCTCCGTTTTTCCAAAGCCCACATCGCCACATACTAAGCGATCCATTGGCTGTTCGCTTTCCATGTCTTTTTTTACATCCTGTGTCGCCGTACTTTGGTCGGGTGTGTCTTCGAACATAAATGACGCTTCCAACTCATGCTGTAAATAAGAATCT
>JAUIFC010000069.1 GCA_030429455.1 Bacteroidia bacterium
TCCATGACCGATCAGGAAGAGAATCAGGACATGATACCACATACAGACTTGATGACAATTGTGCAGACCTAAATTTGGTGGACATAAATGCATTGCTCTACAAATATGAAATAGATTTTGCTGAAATTATAAAAAATGAATTTGACGATAGTGTAGAATTAGATGGCAAAACACAAACTAGTGCTTATTGGTTTGATCAGGCTGAAAAGAGAAAAGCCTTGGTAAACCAATACCTTTGGAATGCCGAAAAAGGCTTATATCTGGACTATAATTTTAAAACCAATCAACAAACTGATTTTGTTGCCGCAACCACGTTTCTTCCGATTTGGGCTGGAATGGCATCAAAAGAACAAGCTAAGGCACTGGTGGAAACGGCAATACCATTATTGAAAGAAAAAGGAGGAATTGCAGCAAGTACAAAAGAAAGTGTTGGCGAAATTTCTGAAAGTAGACCTCAGCGTCAATGGGATTATCCTAACGGATGGGCACCGCACCAAATGACCATTTGGAGAGGCCTTATCGATTACGGGTATGAAGACTTAGTTGAAGAACTTGTGTACAGATGGTTATACATGATTACAAAAAATGCCGCAGACTATAACGGAACAATTCCAGAAAAATATGATGTTGTTGAAGGCACTCATAAAGTTTTTGCTGAGTATGGCAACGTTGGAACCGAATTCGAATACATCACTCAAGAAGGCTTTGGATGGATGAATGCTTCTTATCAATATGGATTATCTCTTTTAAGCGAAGATTTAAAGAAAAGCTTAAATGAACTTAAATCTCCGGAAGTAATGTTTCCATGAAATCGTTAAAACTAATTTTAACTTACAAAAGGTATTTTTCTGTAGTTTGGGTATTTTGTTCACTTAATATCATGATAGGCACTTGGGTATTGTACATTCCACAAGTGAAAGAAAAATTAAAATTAGATGATGCTGAAATCGGCTTAGCCCTATTTTGTTTAGCCTTAGGTTTATTATCCATTATTGCATTTTTACCTTGGTTAACCCAGAAAATTGGCCTTGGCAAATGCACATTTATTGGCATATGTTTATTCAGCATCATGTTTATTTTTCCTGTAATTACCACAAGTCATTTGATGCTTTGCATGGCGCTCTTTGCAGTAGGCATGTTCTCGGGTTTTACAGACATCGCAATGAACACGCTTGTTTCTGAAATCGAAAAAAGAGACCAGGTCAATTTTATGTCATCCGCTCATGGATTTTTCAGTCTTGGAGGTGCGATTGGTGCTTTATCAGGCATGATATTGATGAGTTTTATAAAAATACCTGTTCTCCATTTCATGATCATGTCTGCAATAGTGATTCTCATCAACCTTATTTTGATGAAGTCCTATTATAAGGTTAAAGAAACTCCTATTGAAATTTCTAAAGAAAAAATATCTATCAAGTCTTATCTTCCATTAGTGATTTTAGCCATTTTAGCATTGGTTATCATGGCCAATGAAGGCGCAATTGAACAATGGAGCTCCATTTACTTAAAAGACATTGTAAATGTCTCCTCCGAACATCTTGTAGGTTTAGGCTTTACCATTTTTTCTATAGCCATGACCATTGGACGATTTTTAGGAGATGCCATCAGTGAGAAAATCGGATCTGTTAAAGTGATTGTATTAGGTTGTGCTTTGGCTGTTTGCGGTTATGTGATGGTGCTTACAAACACCCTTGTAATAACTGTAAGCGGGTTTGGTATAATTGGATTTGGCTTTTCGGTCATTATTCCAGAGCTTGTAAGATTGGCTGGAAAAAGCAAAACCATTTCAGCAACTAAAGCCATATCCTTTGTCAGTGGTTCAGGATTTGCAGGATTCTTAATAGGCCCTATAATTATTGGTTACATTTCTGATGCCTTTAGCCTTAACATCAGTTTTTCCTTTCTTTTAGGTTTGACAGTAATAGCTGTAATGCTTTCAGCTTTCTTTTTAAACACCAAACGCATATAAATTTTACAGTTATGAAACGTAGAAATTTCACAAAACGACTAGCTTTATCTTCTGGCGCCATAGGCTTTGGAAATGTGTTGATTGGGTGCAACGACACTGAAACCAAAACATTGCCAGTGCAAACAAACAATGAA
Source organism: Bacteroidia bacterium (assembly GCA_030429455.1). Classification (GTDB taxonomy): domain Bacteria; phylum Bacteroidota; class Bacteroidia; order Flavobacteriales; family Flavobacteriaceae; genus Psychroflexus. The sequence goes on from JAUIFC010000069.1 coordinate 2,104, forward strand.
AAGGTCAGCAAGAAAGTAGCTGAACAGATGTATCAAAAAGCTTTGGACATTACAAAAAAGAAAGTTCGCGGTGGTGATACTGAACTTTTCTTTAAAAAACCTTTTATCGATGCCGCTTTCTCTCCAAACATTTTCCTTTGGGATACTTGTTTTATGTGTTGCTTTGCGAAATACCATTTAGATGAATTGCCCGTTTATCAAGCCTTGAATAACTTTTACGACCGCATGGACGAAGATGGTTTTATTTGTAGAGAATACAGACCAAACGGAGAAGCCCTTTGGCCTAAAACACATCCTGTTTCTATCAATCCACCTTTACTGGCCTTTGCAGAAACTGAAATTTTTAAGGTAAATAAAAATATCGACCGAATAAAAACAGTATATCCTATTCTAAAAAAGAACTTTCAGTTTCATGTGGACAACTACATGATGGAAGATCATTTGTTCTATGGAGATACGCTAGGCATGGGCATGGACAATATTCCACGGCATCCAAGAGATTGGAAACCAACTGAAGGAAACGGAATGACTCACCACGACATAGGCGAAAAACTAAGTGCCATGCAAGCTACAGCAGAAGTGAAACTAGATACATTCATCGAAGATTACATGGCATCTATAAACGGCGTTTGGAATAAACAAGGACGCTTAGTCGACTTTTCTGCACAGATGGCGATGTATGCCCTTCAACTTAGACACATGGCAGAACTCATCGATGAAAAAGAAGAAATTCCAATGTTTGAAAGGTTTCATAGTAAAGTGAGTAATGCCATTAACACAAAATGCTGGAGCGAAGAAGATGGGTTTTATTACGATTTAGCATTTGATAAAAAAATGCCTAGACGTCATATCGGCGCTTATTGGACACTTTTAGGCCAAGTCGTCCCAGAGGAAAAACAAGAGCGTTTTTTAGCTTACCTGTCAGATCCTAATGAATTTGATCGCATCATGCCATTACCCGCACTTTCAGCTTCAGACCCGGATTATGTAGGCTGGGGTGATTATTGGTTGGGCGGTGTTTGGGCACCAACAACTTATATGGTGCTAAGAGGCCTTTCAGCTTATGGAAAGGAAGACTTGGCAAGGTCTATAGCCCAAAAGACCTATACAAATGTGGCGACTGTATTCAAGGCTACAAATACATTTTGGGAAAACTATGCGCCAGATTTAGTGTCTTACGGGATGCCTGCAAAAAAAGACTTTTGTGGATGGACAGCCTTGTATCCAATTGCGATGTATAATGAGTATGTCAAGGTTTAAAGCTTAACCGATATTTATAACAGATAATCTCTGCCTTTCGGTCATGAATATCAAAAGATTGGCGTTAGGATAAAAATAGCCAGAGTAACCCATAAAAAAAGGGCAATCTACAGATTTCTTTAAATGACAAAACGTAAAAAGCGAACCCCATTTGAGGTTCGCTTATCAACAAATATTAAACACTAAATGTGTATATCAACTAAACTTTAAAACGTTTAAAATATTATACCATTATTGCTTAATAGGTTTATACTTTAATTGTTGTGCCAAAAAGCCCATCATAGCAGAGTAAAGCTCCATTCTGTTTTCTTCTTTAGCAAAACCATGCCCTTCATCGTATTTTACCATGTATGGAACATCAACACCTCTTTCTCTTAAGCTTTCGACAATTTGATCGCTTTCGTCTATGTTTACACGAGGATCATTAGCCCCTTGAACTACAAATAAGGGTTTTTTGATTTTATCCACATGAAAGGCTGGAGAAACTTCGTTCATTATTTCTTTTTCTTCAGCGATGTCTGGGTCATACCAAATTGCTTTCAAAATTGGCAAGTATGGTGCCCAATATGCTGGAATAGTCTCCATGAAAGTAAATAAGTTAGACACACCAACGTAATCTATCCCACATGCATAAAGATCTGGTGTTTTTGTCAGGCCTCGTAATACAGCGTATCCACCATGACTACCACCATAGATTGCTGCTCTATCTTTATCGACCCATCCTTTATCCACTACATATTGTAGTCCATCTTCCACGTCGTCCATGGCTTTTCTTCCAATTTCTTTGAAACCGGCTCTTAAAAATTCTTTTCCATAGCCACCACTCACTCTAAAGTTAACCTGTAAAGTAGCATAGCCACGACTTGCAAACAACTGCGCTTCAGGATTAAAACCCCATGAATCTCTTATTCCTTGAGGACCGCCATGAGGATTTACAACCACTGGAACTGGACCGTTTGCAGCCTCTTTAGGCAAAGTAATATATCCGTGAATGGTTAAGCCATCTCTACTTTTAAAAGAAATCGGAACGACATCTGCCATGTCTTCTTCTTTTAATTGTGGCATTAAATCGAATAACAGCTTAATCTCATCTTTTTTAACATCGTAAGAGTAATATCTTCCATAAAGTTTATCACTCGTCACATAAATTAAATATTGACTTTCATCGTCTGTGCGATCGCTAAGATAGAAGTTGTAATTTGGAAAACGCTTTGTCAGCTTTTTGTGAAGCTTTTTGTAGTATTTGCTCACTGGAACAATTACATTTTTCTCGCCTTCATAGCTATAGTAATCTAATTCCCAATTTCTATGTCTGGAAATTGAAGCGCTACCAGCATCAAATTGGTCATTTGAAAACAACTTTTCGATAACTTGATTTTTTGCCAAGTCGTATTTATAAATCTGCACTTTGTCCGAATCCAAATTTGACGACACATAAGCATCATGTGGATTCTCAGAAGCATAATCAAAGCTGATTACGCTAAAAGATTCGTCCCACTTTGTGGTCTGCATCAATTGAAAATCACCGGGCTCAATTGCATAATAAAACTCTGTATTTATACCATCTTTCAATCGCATAAATCCTCTAAGATTTCCATCTTTATCAAACTCATACCCCATAATTGGATTAGCCAAATCTGTATTTTCATACAATTGTTCTACTTCTCCTGTTTTGATATTTATCTTGTAAGGGTCAAAAACCTGAGGATTATTCTTATTCATAGAAATAATCATATGGTCTTTATCTTCTTTTAAACCAGCTAGAATATTAACCTTAACACCATCATAAGGTGTCAATTCTTTTTGATTGCTTCCATCGATATCAACTGCAAATAAGTGGTAATCTTCATTTCCACCCTTATCCATGATATAGATCAAACGGTTCTCATTAGCCCATCCATAGCCACGCACTAACTCTTCACCTTCAGTTATTACACGTTTAACTTCATCTGTTTTAGTGTTTTTGACATAAACGTGGTTTTTTAAGTTCTCATCTTTTTCGCGATAGCTCATGTACGTACCATCAGGAGACAAATTGAAGCTCGAAGATGCAGGTTTTGCAAAATAATCTTTTACCGAATATTTGTAGTTTCCTTCTTCCTTTTTTGCCAGAGCCATTAAGTCGTCGTCCGAAGTTGGCAACGACGTATCGCCTGGTTTTTTAAGTTCTCCTTTTGTTAATTCAAGATCAAATTCCATTCCTGCTTGTTTAAATTTACCTGTAATTGTTTCGCCTTCTAATGTTCCTTCGTAGGTTGCTTGTCCACCCATCATCGACATGGTTAAGGTATTTTCCGCAAATTCTACCTTTTCTACTGGAATACCGTTTGCTCCTTGTGCTGGGCTATCCATTGTAGCCGTAAGGTTTTCACCTTCTGCAGAAATATGGAAAATAAGCGGTAATTCTTGTCCCATGGCGTTCAGTTTACCACTCCAATCGCCTGTGATTGTCTGAGCTGTTGATATACCAAATGTAAGTACCAAGACAACAGCAAAAGAAATTTTTGAATTGATGTTCATATTATTTTTTTTTTAATTGCTGTCAGTTGGACGTGGTATCAAATGCTTTGTTACACAAAAATTAAATTAATTAAAATAAAATCCATTAGGCCCTATTCCGGCAGTAGTTTCAAAAACTAAATTACCATTCAAATCGTAGATTTCCACAAAACCATCGGAAGCAAAATCTGTTGCGTCTGATAGATATATTAAACCATCGTGCACTTCGAACCCATACATTGTCCCAAAAGCAGAATTCGAATTGTAAGTAAGTATTGGCGTATTGCTTAAAGTCGTCGCAGCAAGTTCTGAGCTGTAGACTGATGAACCAAATGTATAGTAAAAACGGCCATTAAAAATATCCAAATTGGTTGCCCCAGAAATGTCGTTTGGAAGAGCTATTGTCGAAGTAACTTCTTGAGTCGACAAATTGATCACGTCTATTCCTGTACCGTGCAAAGCATACATCGAACTGGCATTTATTTTGATACTTTGTAAGCCTTCGCCAGTAGCTATTTCTGCTTCGATTGTATTGGAATTTGGATTGATGACCGAGATGCCACTACCAAAACCAAAAGCAGCATTCTGCACATAAAGCTTACTTCCATCTGAAAGAATAAACTCAACTGCTTTGCCCATAATTATTGGTGTTGAAGGCGCAAAAGTGATCCTGTTAAATACAGCGATATAATCGTCGTCTGTAGTCATAAACGATGCTTGATTGGTTACATAAATATTATCTCCTAAAACAACACCATATCTTGGGTTGTCAAGTCCAGTGGCGATTTCTCCAACTTTTTCAAAAGTATATCTGTTAACGACTGTTATTAGATTAGAGCCACCTCCAATGATGTAAGCATTATCGTCTTGGTCAAAAAAAATGTACTGAGCAAAAGCGCCTAACTCTTCATTAGGATTTACAGTCGAATAGATCTGCTGGTCTACTCTTGTATAATCGTTAGAAATAAATGTCACACTGCCAATCCCGCCTTCGTTTAATACCAGTGTTCCTAAATCATAATCGCCTTGTGGCAATTGCGGTTCTGGATCGTCATCAGAACTGCAAGATGTTAATATTAACAGGGCAAATAAAAAATTGACTTTAAAAATGGTTTTCATGGTTTATTATTAAAAAAAATTAGAATTGGGTTAAGAGTTGAAATGTTAAAGCACGACCAGGCATAGGTCTATTATCTACAGCTTCGTATGCCAAATCGAATATATTCATCGCCCTAAGGCTTAATTTTGAATTGAAAAACTTTGGAAAACGTCTACTCACGTGTAAATCCGTTAGGTTATAATGTTCAACTTTTCGATTGGGATTATTATCGGTTTGTGTAAAAACTGAACCATTAAACAACCATGTCAAACCTAAATCCCAATGCTTATTGCTATATATCAAATTTGCATTTGCCGTGTGGAATGGCACATAAATAAGTTGATTTCCAGTTTCTTGATTTTCAGAAATGGTATAAGCATAATTGGAAATTAATTCGACTGTTTGATGTTCGGCTAAATCGTAATTTAATTGCAATGTAGCTTCACCGCCATAAGTTTCCACTTCCTGTGTGTTTTGTGGTTGCCAAATGCCCAACTCATTGGGCAACCAACGTATCATGTTTGTAATATCGTTGTAATACCCTGTAAGCGAAATGTCTAAAAACTTGTCCCACTTATAATGAATGCCTAGTTCGGTCTGATAGGCGGTTTCTGGAGTCAAATTAGGATTTCCAGCATTTGCCCAGAACAAATCATTAAAGGTGGGTAACCTGTAATTTTTTGAAGCATGAGCTCGTATTGACCATTGCCGATCTAAAGACCATTTACTGCCGAAACTGAACAACAATGGATTTTCAAAATCGTCATTAAGATCTTGCCGTAATGTGACTTCATAACTCCATTTTTCTGTAAACTGGTGCTGAAATAATACTGACAATCCTGCAATGTCTCTCACTGCGTTTTCCAGCTGATTGCCTTCTGCCTGAGCGTTTTGATAATTGAATATAGCATTGATTTTCATTCGGTATAACGAATAAAGAAGCTCGTACTGTAACCATTGTGTCTCTACATTTGATGAAGATGATGTATCGCGAGATAAATTGTCAAAATAGGTGAACTTTTCAGTGAGGTAAGCTACTTTCAATTTAGACTGAATACGATTAAAGGTACTCCGCCATTCAATCATGTTCCTTGTATCTAAGTTATCGTATTTAGTTCTAGGGTCTGTTGAACGTATTAACGAAAAATGACGCTCACCAAAGGTAAAATTGCTAAAATAGCTCAACACATTATGATCCGATAAATCATATCTGAGAACAGCATCCAAACTATTCATGTGAAATTGACCATTTTCATTTTGTCTATTTTGATCTGAAATTTTGTAGTCATTTTCAGATTGACGTCTAGCGAATGCCAATTTTAGTTTTAATACATTAAATTGTTTTTGAAAGGCATATCGAGATTCAAGAGTTGAAAAACTGCCGTAAGCGACCTGAAATTGATGTTGTTCCTCAATATTTTTTCCAATATTTTGATTTAGATGAATACTACCTCCGATCGCTCCAGTGCCATAGATTACTGAACCTCCACCAAATTTGACATCAATATTGGTAAAATTTGCTGTCAACAAGGTATTAAAATCCGATTGTCCAGTCAAAGATGAGTTGATTCCGATGCCATTCCAAAGCACAGCAGTTTGAGAAGCTGTCGTTCCTCTAAATGATGGCGAAGACACCATTCCATACCCATTTTGCCTAAAATATATAGGTGTATGTCGTTGCAAGAGATCTGTTAATGCAAAATTATTTTGCCTAATAAGAGAATCTGAAAGTTGAAACTGCTTCTGTCCAATATTGAAAGTCTTAAGGTTTTGGTCGGACAGGTAAATTGTATCCAGTTTTTGGACAAGAGTTTCTTGAGCCCAATGATTAGCTGAGCTAAGAACAAATAGGAATATGATACCAATTCTTCGCATAGGTTCAAAAATCTTTATCCCGAAGATTTACGACTTAATTATGCATTTTGGCAGGTCTCCTGGCTTGCGTCTCTGTAAAAACCTTCCCATGAATACACAGTGGCTATAGACTATTACAAAGCGTTCATTTTATAGAACTAAGCTTACAGTTGCGGGAACAGCTGCCGTTTCTCACGGCATTCCCTTTTAATTTATTCCATTTCAGAAAATAGAACAAAACCAAATGCTTTGCAAATGTATATCTTATTTTTGCAATAATGACTATAGACGAAAAATATATTTCACGTTGCATTCAACTGGCAAAAAACGCCATTGGCAACACCTATCCCAATCCACTTGTTGGTTGTGTAATTGTTTACAACGGAAAAATTATCGGCGAGGGCTATCATCAAAAAGCTGGACTTCCACATGCCGAGGTCAATGCTATTAATTCTGTTGAAGACAAAAGCCTATTGCCCAAAAGCACAATTTATGTCAGCTTAGAACCTTGTAGTCATTTTGGCAAAACACCACCTTGTTCGGATTTGATCATTTATCATGGCATAAAGAATGTTGTCATAGGCACTCAAGATCCATTTGCTAAAGTAAATGGTCTTGGAATTAAAAAACTTTTAAACGCTGGCTGTACTGTAAAAGTAGGTGTTTGCGAAGAAAAATGTCTAGAACTCAACAAACGATTCATTACCTTTCATGAAAAGAAAAGGCCATACATTATTCTAAAATGGGCAGAATCCCATGATGGCTTTTTGAGCCCTTATACCTTCGACAATTTTGACTCAAAAGCTCCAGTTTGGTTAAGCAATTCGTATTCGAAGCAATTGGTACATCAATGGCGCGTTGAAGAACAAGCCATTTTAGTTGGCACTCACACCGCAATGATGGACAATCCGGAATTGACGGTAAGAAAAGCCTCTGGACATCATCCAATTAGAATTGTAATAGACAGACATCTGAAAATCCCGCAAACTCACAAGATTTTTAACGATGCTTCAAGAACTGTTGTTTTTACTGAAATACAAAAAGCAAACAAGAATCACCTCACCTATTGTAAAATCGATTTTTCAACGGGTATAATTCCCCAAATTTTGAATGAACTGTACCATCAAGATGTTCAATCTCTACTTATTGAAGGTGGCAAAGCGACTTTGGAGAGTTTCATCACTGCCAACTTATGGGATGAAGCAAGAGTTTTTAAAACATACAAGCACTTTGGACAAGGAACCTTAGCTCCTGTTTTTAAAGCTAAACATTTTCAACAGTCTACTCTTACAAACGATTTACTCTACTTCTACCGCAACCTTTAGCCACAAAAACTTGAATGTTTAGAATTTTTGTGTTGTCATATTTTAAACAAAAAATGAAATCGTATTGTGTAAAGTAAAATTCGTGATTAAGATTTAAAACTGAAATCATAGACTTTGACGTTCATGATCTATAAATTTATGACTTCTTTCACAATTGCCATAATCTCATGATTTTCAACAGAAATTTGAAGATTTTATAATTACGTAAAATAAAATTTACAATAATTTAATTGTTGATAAGATCAAAAATACTTTGCTCAATATTTTAACATCGCCTTTAAACCACTGTTTAGCAAGACTTAATACCCCCTATAATTTAACTCGTTTATGACGTGCCAAGTTTTATTTTTATTTATTCTAAATAAAATTATTAAGCCTGAATTAAAGGTTTTGTAATTACATGATAACAAGATGCTCGCACAGAAGAAGACTTGCTCCAATAAATTTGCAATCAACTTTAAACAAAAATTATATAAAATGAATCTTTTGAAAAATTTATCTAAATTTTTATGCTTAGCAGTATTTGCGTTTGCAATTGTTGCTTGCGAAGATGGCACCGACGGTCTTAACGGAACGAATGGTGTCGATGGCCAAAATGGTCAAGACGGTCAAGATGGCCAAGATGGTCAAAGTGCATTTGGTAGCTACAACTGGTCTAACACAGATGCTCTGGTAACAACTTTTCCTGGTTTTAACAATGTAAAGGTTTCATCTTTACTTTCTAGTACAGATGTGCTTACTACAGCTTCAGGTGGAAGTTTTCAATTAGGTGGTTCTGCAGACGGTGCTGGTGCTGTTCTTAACTCAGATGGCAACATTGCTATGATGGTAAACTGCGAAGATCACTATTCTGTGGTTAGAGTAATTTTGGACCCAGAAACGCTTGAGCCAATTCAAGGTGATTACATGTTGAACTCTGGTGTAAACGAATTCTCTCGTCAGTGTTCTGGTACAATGTGGGAATCTGCAATTCACGGTGGTTCTGAAGACTTCTTTATCTCTTCTTCAGAGAACTGGAACTTACAAAGCAAAAGAATCGACATCGAAGAAACTCCAAACCCAACTGCAAACGACGACAGATTTGTAGAATGGGGAAGATTTAACTGGGAAAACAATGTTCCTCTTCCTGCTGGTGCTTACAGTGGTAGCACTGTAGTTATTGGTGGTGACGACGATTCTTCTGGTTCTGAAGGCCAAATCGCTTTATACTACAGCCAAAACGGCGATGCTGACTTAACTGGTGGTAAAGTATATGTATTAAGAAGAGTTGGTGCAACTGCTGTTGAAACTGAAGAAGACTTAGACTTTGGCGTTGAATACGATGTAGAATTTGTTGAAATTCCTAATGCTGCTAGCTTGACTTATGCTGAAACTGAACAAGCTTGTGTTGACGCTTTATCTTTACAATTCATGAGAGTTGAAGATGTTGATTATGGCAAAGGTTCTGATGCTGATGGAAGAACTGTATTCTTTGCAGTAACTGGTCGTGGTCCTAACCGTGGTACTTATAACGACTGGGGTACTGGTTACAAACTAGTATTAGATGATGCTAACCCTTTAACTGGTAAGTTGACTCAAATAATTAGTGGAAATACAGACACCAACAAAATGGACGGAAATATGCCTTTCTTACAAAGTCCTGATAACATCTGTGTAACAGACAACTATATCTACTGGCAAGAAGATCCAAATTCTTTTGACAGAGGTCACCAAGCTTACATCTGGCAATCGGATTTAAACGGTAACAACATCGTTCCTGTATTACAAATAGATTATAACGAAGCTTTAGACATCGTTGATGGCAGTCTTCGCGCTCCTGACGGATTAAATGGAGAATTTGGTGCATTATTCGACATGACGGATAAAGTAACAAATGCCAACGGAACTGTATTTGCACTTATGTTACAGCCTCACTACTGGGAAGAAGAAAGATTCGAAGGTATTGATGGACACGTAAGAACAGTATTTGACGGTGTTGACCAACCAGGTGGTGGTCGTGAGGATGATCAAGGTTCTCAAATCGTTATTCTTGAAGGTTTACCTAAATAATTACTTGCATACTTCTATTGAAAATGGGCTCTAAGAGCCCATTTTCTGATTTTTGAAAACACAAACTTAAAATCTTTTGGCATGAAAATCCTTCGACTTATTTTTTTACTCGTCATACTTTTCCTTTTGCATTTATCTTGGAAAAATCAAAAAGTCGAATACAAAACGCTAACAAAAACAACTAAAATTGAAAGCCATGCAACGTCTGACTTATCACTTCAAAGACAGGCTTCAACTGAAATAAATGATTAAATGAGATTGATGTTTAGTTCAAATTTCAATTTTGAAATAAAATTAAAACTCACAACATTCTTGATGATCAAGTTTCTCAAGTAAAACATCTTAAAGAACAATACCTATAAAATGCAGAAATGAATATGAAACGAATTGCCTTCCTTATGAGCACAACCGTATTTCTTTTATTTGCTTGCAAAAGCGAAACAAAGATTGAAACTGAACCTTTAGTCCGATTTGACAAAGTTCAAACTTATGTGATAGACCACTTACAGCAGTCTTTAGATTTACTTGACCAAATCAAAACAACAGAAAATTCAGAAGAAGCGTTAAGACTCTTTAAAGAAGCCAGAATAGCTTTTAAAAAAGCGGAACCTTTTGGCGCTTACCTCACCGCACAAAACACACTACGTGTTAATGGGCCACCTTTGCCCATATTTAGCGAAGACAGTGGAAACGTCTTCTCCCCTACTGGCCTGCAAGCCATAGAAGAAACCCTTTTCGAAGAAGAAATTGACAAAGGAAAACTGATATCTCAAATAAACATCACTCAGGGTTTTATGAGGTATATTTTAAGAGATGCTAAAGAGTTGGGCATATTTGACAGAAGGTATTTCATTCCTCTTCATCAACAACTCTTACGCATATATACATTGGGACTATCTGGATTTGATACACCAACAAGTTTATGGGGAATCGATGAAACCATCGTTTGCTTAGAAAGCTTAAAGGATGTCTATCAAATTGGAATCGGAGATACCATTTCCGTCTTAAATCAAGATCTAAACGACCGTTTTATAAAAAATATTGACGAAGCTGTCGCCTTTGTTGAAAAAAATACAGATTTTGAAACTTTTGATCGTTATGCTTTTGGAAGAGAGCATCTAAATACACTCACCAAAGACTGGATACAAATTAGAAAAACTTACGGCTATACACCTCCAAAAGTTTTAGCCATCAATTTTGACGCCCCTACTTTTTTTGAAGATAATTCTTTCAATGAAGATTTTTTCAGACTGACCTACAACAGAAATCCTTCCGACGAAGTCATAACACTTGGAAAATCACTTTTTCATGATAAACGATTAAGTGCAAATGGCGATTTATCATGTGTCTCTTGTCATAATGTTGGCTTGGCCTATCAAGATGGTCTAAGAGTTGCTCGTGGAAAAAACAACATGGAATTAAAGCGCAACACACCCACATTGATCAATACCATTTATCAAAAAAAATTCTTCTGGGACGGCACAGCGCCAGGTCTTCAAAATCAAATTACCAGTGTGTTTGATAACGAAAATGAATTTGACAACAATGCTCATTCGATTATGGCGAGTAAAGTTCTTCAAGACTCCGTTTACATCAAGCAGATGCAAGAAGCATATCCTAACAAAAAAATTAACCGAAGTCTAATTGTAAGAGCTTTAGCCGCTTACACCAGTACTCTCAATGCGATGAACTCCAGATTTGACCGAAACATGCGTGGAGAAATCAGCGATTTTACAGATGAAGAACGATTAGGAATGAATCTTTATATGGGTAAAGCACTTTGTGCCACCTGCCATTTTGTGCCTTTAACCAATGGCACTGTACCTCCATTGTTTTTAGAAACTGAAAAAGAAGTGATTGGAGTTCCTAAAACCGCAGCCAATAAAGAACTCGATGACGATGTTGGTTTTTACACCGTTTTTAAAGAAGACATTCACAAATACATGTTTAAGACACCTACGGTAAGAAATGCAGAACTTACGGCGCCATACATGCATAACGGCGCTTACAATACATTAGAACAAGTCATGGATTTTTACAACAAAGGCGGTGGTGGCGGACTTGGTTTCGACTTACCGCATCAAACTTTGCCGTTTGACAACCTGAATTTGTCTGAAGAAGAGATAGATGCGTTGGTAGCATTCACTAAAACATTTACAGATACAGATGTGAACGACTAATGGCAATGCAACCCAATCACTTTGGCATTGTAAAGACCAAAGTTTTATTCGTCTAGATTAGCAACGGCTAAAAAACCTAGAGCTTCTATTTCGTTTTTAAACTTTTGAGAAGATGAATAAGGTCATTATTGAACATCGTTTTTCATCTTTAGTTTATTAAATGGAAGTTCGAAATTTGAAGAATGTGTTGAAAATAAAGTTTTTAATACCTATTTTACAGCATTAGATTTTGAATCAAATATTGGTCAACATTTTGGGTATTTAGTTTAATGTATCTAAAGGATTTTACTTTTTCCTTATTGAGTGCTATCATCAGAATTTTGTTTGTATACGCGTAAATGATTTTGTTATCAAAGCTCACGTAATTAGTTCCAAATTTCGATTCGTCCTGCGGACGCAACAGCCTGTCTCGATAGCTATCGGGAAAAACTTAGTTGTTGGCAACAGTTATTTTAAAAATCAATTTGTATAATTTCCAAAAGGCTTAAAGTTCCAACAATTAAAAAAACTACACCAACTAAAATAATAAAAATCAGACTGAAATAATTAAAATTCCGTTCAGTTACGATAACAAATTTTTCAGGATTCTCTTTGTCATACAATACAGAAACAGATTCATTAATTTTATTTTTATAAGTTCTAATTTTACTCAAATCAGTTGACGCATAATAATATGGTTTTTTCTTTATTTGATTCCCTTTTTTAGTTTTAAATTCAATCGTTGCGTTTTATGTCCGTCTTCGTCAGATTCGTAGGATAGTATTTTCCCAATGCTTTCAACTCCGTTTTTATGAATATCAACTATAAAAATCCAAGATTTTATTCCGATTAAAGTTGCCAAAGAACCTAGAATTAAAGAACAAATTACAGGCTTGTAAAACATAAAAAATACAAAGAGAATAAATATCGGTATTGCGTATTCTTTTTTGTTTAATAATTCCATTCCTATTCTTGTCCGTAAAGTTTGTATTTAATTGTTTCCAACGGCAGTCTTTCTCAAAAGTACATCAAAATAGAAACAATATGCAAATAGAGAACAGTTTTTTGTTTAACAAAATAGGACTTCTGAGTTTTAAGGCTTATTTTAATATTATTTTTAGAATAGAATATTTCTCAAATTATGGCTCGTTATAGGCCTAGAATAATACTCAATAGACCAAAAATGATAGACTTAAACTCTTCCAATATCATTTGTAAATGCAGTAAATTCATAGTATTTTTTAGGCTGATAACAAAGGCAAGAGTAAAAAACTCGCCTTATTAGAGGTAAGTAATAAGTTACTTCGACAAGCATTTGCAATTGCTAAATCAGGCATACCTTACGATGCGAAGCATCGCAGTCAATTAGCAATAGTCTAATTTTAAATGTAATAATGATGATGTAAATAGCTTATTTGGAATGGAAATAAATCGACGATAGAAAATTTATTCTATTTCAACAATGCCAAGAACAGTGTTGTCTAAAAAAAAAATATGATTTTATTTGCTTTTTAGCTCAGTTCTTTGTTGGGCAACGTTATATTTTGCTTTCCAATATTTTCAATAGTTTTTTAGGATTTTGGCGATTATCCCAAAAAGCTGTAATTATAATTTCTTCATTGGTTACTTTATAAAAAATACTGAAATTACCCAAAGAAGCTACTCTAGTATCTTTGAAGTCAGCTTTTTTATATATCAGAGGAATTTTTGCAATTTGTGCAGTTCTCTGAGATACTAATTTTAATAATTTTTTTGAGTAGATGTTGGATTTATTTCTATTTACCCAATATTCTAGAATACCCACAAATTGAACATCAGCTGTACGTGTCCAAATTACATTGCGTTGAGCCATTCAAGATTTCTTTTGTTCATAGCCTCTTGAGAAATCAATTTTCCCTCTTTGATATCCATTTCACTCATTTCAAGCATTATCTTTTGTTCATTAGTCAACTCTACAATTTCTGATTCAGACGAACTTGAAGATATTAATTTGTCAAGAGCGACTAAAAAATCCTTATTTCTAATAGATAATATTTTGTCAATTAATCCATTCCGTATATTATCAACTGTTGCCATTTGTTCTAATTTTTTATAAATATCTGAAAAATTACGATTTTATCCTAATGTTGCCCAACGGCAGTCTGTCTCAAAAGTACATTAAAAACGAAACAATAAAAAGAAAGAGAGCCATTTTTTGTTTTACAAAATAGGACTTCTGATTTTTAAGAGTTAATGTAACATTATCTTTAGAACAAGATACTGCTCGATGAGTGATTAAAATAGGATGTAATGGATGAATGATAAAGACTATAAAGGACACTATTCAAAAATCGATATCCCCAAAAGGAATTTTTTACAAACTTTTAGCTGAATCGACCAGGTTCCGTTCAACCCAATTTTTCATTGTTCGTCCTGCGGACGCAACGAAAACTTAGTTGTTAGCGATAGTTTTTTTCATTTACTAATATTCCATTTTCAAAAACCATCATTTTAGTTTTATTACCTATGGAGTCATACATGTTAAAAGTACCTTCAGGTTTTCCATTTACTAAAATACCTTTTGATCCAATTTCGCCATTTTTATGAAATAGAATATGTTCTCCATTCTCTACTCCATGTTCATAATATAATGTTTCTGTTAATATACTGTCATTGTCAAACCATTTCCATAGACCGTTTTCTTTTCCGCTCTTATATTGTCCTACAATATATGATGTATCATTTTCTTTGACTATGTACTCAAAAGAATAACCATCTAGTATTCCGTTTTTATAAAAATCTCTTTTCCAATTACCATTATCATTGTAAATCTTCCACTCCCCATTTCTGTCATTAGCATTAAATTCGCCTTTAAGAATCAATTTAGAATTATTATTCCATGCTTGATATGGTCCTTGTTTTGAGTCATTTATGAAGTATGTTTCACTTTTTTTCACACCATTTTCATACCAGCATTCCGTAAGACCGTTTCTTTTATCGTTTTGCATGTCAAATTTCTCCACTAGTTTTCCCTGTCTAGACCATTTTTTAAATATTCCATTTTTTTTATTATTTTTTATATTTCCCTCATATTCAATTGTTCCATTTTCAAAATACTTTGTCAATTTATAAGTGTTTTTGTTATTACAATCTGGATATTCAATTACTAGTTTATTATTACCATTTTTATGTATTTCACTTACAAAATCACATTTATTATTACATGATGAAATAATTAATAAAAGTACAAGAAGATTTACTTTGTTTGTCACGGCCAAATAATTATCGCTAACGGTGAGTGTATCTTTCAGTGGCGGCCAAAGAAGCACTGTCTTTTTTTTTTCAATCGTAAAGTTAGCAAAAAATCCCAGACTTTTCGTTTCAGCACCTAAACCTCGCCATTGAAGATACATATTGTTGAACTAAACCTTCGGTAGCTTTTAATCTTCTAATATTCAATTACTTTGCAAAAGTAATCTTTAATATTTAATACCATGAAAAAAAAAG
>JAUIFC010000291.1 GCA_030429455.1 Bacteroidia bacterium
CAGATTTACAATTGTCCCAAAGTTTGACAAATGCATCTTGCATAAGGTCTTCAGCTTTTTCTACATTTTGGGTTTTAAAAAACATAAAACGCCTCAAGTCTTTGGCATATGTATTATAAATTTGTTCAAAAGAATTTTCGCTGCACAGGTTTTGGTTATGTCTAGGATTCATGTTCAATTTTAAGCACCTTCAAAACTAAAGAAAATTTTTTTTGAAAAAAAAGTAGGGTAATTTATTTCACTCTTGTCTAATTGGTGTTAACCTCAGAAAAACCTTAGTTAATTTAAAATATTATTAAAATGAAAAAATTTAAAATTGTATTTCTCTTAGTTCTTTTTGGACTTTTCACCTTCACATCTTGTGAAAATGAAGAGACCATTATCGACGATCAACAACAAGATGTGACGCAGGAAAGTGAGGCTATTGTAACGGCTTTGTCCAAAATGGCAGAAAACTTTGATGACTCTGGAAATGTAGATGCCAATAACAATCCTGTTGGAAACATTATCTTCGATTTCTGTTTTGACTTTGTCTACCCGCTAACCCTGTCTTACAACAATGGAACTACTGTTGCGGTAAACGATTTAGATGAATTAGTTGCCGTAATCATCAACTCTACGGATCAACTTTTTATTAATGGTATTGCATTTCCATTTGATGTCGAAACTTATGATGAAGCGTCCGACTCTATTGTTATTCAAACAATTACAGACGAAGCGGACTTCTTAAACCTGATTTTAAGTTGTGATTTTGACGATGACGGCGGAATAGGAGATTGCCAGTGTTACGACGACGAATACGATCCTGTTTGTATTGAAATCACAGATCCAAATGGTACTATTTTCAACATTACTTATCCAAACGAATGTTACGCTTATTGTGATGGATTTGACGACGATGATTTTATAGACGATTGTGAAGACGATGATTATTATGACGATGACTTTTTGTGTTTCGAATTCATTTACCCGTTAGATATCATCCTTGATGATGGAACAGTGGTTACGATTTCTGATGATGATGACTTTGAAAACACAATGTACAACAGCTACTTCTACAATTTTGTTTATCCATTCTCAGTGGAATTGGAAGAAGATGACAGTATTGTTGTGATAAACAGCGAACAAGATTTCGAACAATTATTGACTGATTGTTTTGGAAACAGTGGCGGCTTTGATTGTGTTGGATGTGAAAATGCACCAATCGATCCAGTCTGTATTCAGTACACAGATGATGATGGTGATGTAATTGTCGAAGTTTATCCTAACCTCTGTATTGCAGAATGTTTCGGATTTACAGCTGCGGATGTTGTGGATTGTGGAAACGACAATGGTTTTGGTTGTACAGGTGATGCCATCTTGGAACAATTGACACTTTGTAACGAGTGGGAAGCCGAAGTTAGTGGAACCGAAGTTGTATTTTTATTTGATGTAAATAATAACACCGTAACTGTTTTGGACGATGACGATGATAATGCGAATGTTTTAACTACCGGAACTTGGACTATAACTACAGATCCAGTTTCTCCTGTATCTATTTTAATGATTAATACACAATCTCAAAACTTCACCAACTCTTGGTTCTTTACTGGATGTGGTACTGCTGCTGGTGTAGAAGTATTTAGTGACTTACCTTACATAACTGAAATTGAGTCTAATTGTGATTAATTAATTATTTAATTTAAAGTTCGAAAAAAGCGATGAGTCTACTCATCGCTTTTTTTGTTGAGTTTATACGATTTAGACTATTACAGATTTGTAATTAAAGTAGCATAACTTAATTTTAAAATCATTAAAATCAAAAAAATAATCAATAAATCGTTTTTAACACTGTATAATTTCAAGATGACTTTCCCAAAAATACGACAGAAGACTTTTATAAATTCTTGCATTCATATTTTATCGACACATTTATAAAAAATTAAAAACACATAGAATAGAGTTAAAAGCAGGTCTACATTCCTGTATTTATATTTACAATGCTGTCTAACTTTTTCTTCATTTCTTTCGCCAAGTCTTTATTTTGGTCAGCTAGATTATTTTGTTCTGATATATCTTTCGACAAATCATACAATTGAGGGAAATTTTCAAAACCTGACTCAATCTTTTTATTTTTTAACCATTCTGGAAGAACTTTATCGCCTATTGGCGATATATATTTATAAGCACCATCTCTAAGCGAAAGCGTAAAAGATTCTTCTAAAAGTATATCTCTAGCTTTTGAACTGCTATTTAACATGGCATCAAATGTATTTTGACTATCTATGGCTTCATTAGATTGCAATTGTATATTGAGATAATTTGCTATGGAGGCATAATAATCAATCTGGCATATTAAAGCATCACTTTTTCCAGGCTGGATTTTAGAAGGCCAATAAGTAATCATTGGGACACGAGTTCCTGCCTCAAAAGCTGAATACTTTGCTCCACGATATGGACCACCTGGTTTATGATTTCCAAGCTTTTCTTCGGCAAAATCTGTATAGCCATCGTCCAATATTGGACCATTATCACTGGTAAAAATAATCAACGTATTTTCGTCCAACCCAAGTTTTTCAATCTCATTTACAATTGCGCCTGTCATCCAGTCCATTTGTACAATAGCATCTCCTCTTGGTCCCATAGACGATTTACCTTCAAAACGACCATTTGGCAATCTCGGCACATGAATATCATGAAACGAAAAAAAATAGAAAAAAAGGATTGTCTTTATTTTGGTTGATGTAATCTATGGCTTTACCTGTAAACACATCTGGAAACTCTTCGTCTATCCACATGGCTTCTTTTCCGCCTTTTTGATAACCAATTCTACTTATGCCGTTGGTAATTGCTTGACTATGTTGAGGATCTGCTTTTTGCCTCAAAACTTCTGGGTAATCTAGCCCTAATGGCTCTCCAGGAAATGG
>JAUIFC010000070.1 GCA_030429455.1 Bacteroidia bacterium
ATAGTATTTCAATAAGTGGTCATAAGTTTATTGGATCACCTTTTCCATGCGGTGTGTTGATGACAAAACGGTCTCTCAAAGAGCGAATCTCAAGAAGCATTTCTTATATCGGTTCGTATGACACAACCATATCTGGTTCTCGAAATGGGCACAGTGTATTGTTTTTGTGGTACGCCATTAAAAAAATGGGCGTAAAAGGATTGGCTCAACGTTATAATAACTGTCTAGAGGTCGCACAATATTGCAAAGACGAACTTAACAACATTGGCATTAATGCATGGTGTAATCCCGGGAGTATAACCGTTGTTTTTCCTAAAGTAAATGATAAAATTAAAGAAAAATGGCAATTGGCAACGGACGATGTGACGCACATTATATGTATGCCTAGTGTTACAACATCGCAAATAGATGCCTTTATCAAAGATATTTTGGAGAGCAGACAACAACCGGATAAAACACTAATTGAGCAAATGGATTTTTGGTACAATTAAAAATAGATTGCTTGTTGTTTACTTAGAAATGTAGAGGTTAAAGCGCTTTTTAAGATTTAAAGCTATTTATAGCGCTTCTCATTTATTGCTTTAATAGTAATTTGTTTTCAAAGGATTTGAACAAAAAGTTAATTCCACTCATGATGATGACGAGCGACAGTGTACCTAGTGCAATCCATTGCCAATCTGGAGCATCGCTGTGTTTTAAAAAACCGCTTTCAACAAGCAGGCAAAGCCCAAATCCAATGCATAAACTGCCTAAAGCACCGAAAACCCAAAACTGTTTTTTTACTTTTTTTAAGTCCATTTTGTTTATTTTCATTATTTTCAGACTAAATTACGATTTAATATTAAATGTTTTTTAAACAAAAAATTGGTTTTTTGGAAAGTAGCAAATTTAAAAATTACATCGCTTATGCTTTAGGTGAAGTCTTGTTGATTGTAATAGGGATTTCGATTGCCGTTATTATAAATAACTATGTAGAGAAAAATAACCAGCAAAAGTTGTTAAACTCTATATTCGCTACTATTGAAAATGACATTAACTCCGATCTCTTAGAAGTTGATGTCATCTTAGATAACTATGAAAAAATGGAGCCTTTATTCGATTTTGTTCTAGATAGTTTGGATCAAGGTAATTCTATGAAAGATTGTTTAAGATGTCCTGCAGTGCTTACCAGCGTAATGCCATTTACAATGCACACAAGAGGCTATCAACAGCTTTTAAATTATAAAGCGTATAATCTAAGTCATTCTGATTCCTTAATTTTTGATGTCTCAAATTTTTATTCTTCCTTCAAGAAGTTGTCAGATATTGTAAACGAAATGCTATTAGAAGACACTAATGAAAATTTAGATTATTTAAAACTGAATTATGTCCACTTTAAAGACATGAATACTTCCAAAGATATACTGGGCAGAATGGATTTTTTTGAAAACAATATTCAGTTTGTCAATAGAGTTGCTTTGAGAGAAGTTTATAATTACGCAAATCATGTTCAGCTGCTTGAATCCTATAAAAAAGAGTCAAACAGCTTGTTAAAAGAGATTAAAAAGAGAATAAAATAGTACCTAGCTTTTCAATTGTGTAAAATGCTTATAAAAGTGAGGAATGGTTTCGATGCCTTTTAAGAAATTCCAAACCCCAAAATGTTCATTAGGCGAATGAATAGCATCCGAATCTAGGCCAAAGCCTAACAATATGGTTTTGGAATCAAAGGTTTCTTCAAAAAGTGCAACAATTGGAATACTTCCACCACTGCGCAAAGGAATTGCAGATTTACCGAATACGTCTTGGATGGCTTTGTCGGCAGCTTGGTATTCAATGCCGTCAATTGGAGTGACATAGCCTTGCCCACCATGATGTGGTGTTACCTTTACCGATACACTGTCTGGAGCAATAGACTCAAAATGTGTTTTAAAGAGTTCTGTAATTTCATTCCAGTCTTGGTGAGGCACCAAACGCATAGAAATTTTGGCGTAAGCCTTACTTGCAATTACTGTTTTTGCGCCTTCACCAGTATAGCCACCCCAAATGCCATTTACGTCTAAGGTAGGTCTAATGGAGTTTCGTTCGTTGGTGGTAAAGCCTGTTTCGCCATGTACATTTCCTATGCCAATAGAATCTTTGTAATGCTCTAAGTCAAAAGGAGCTTCAGCCATTTTTGCGCGTTCTTCGGCTGTCAATTCTTCAACCTTGTCATAAAATCCTGGAATGGTAATGCGGTTATTGTCGTCCTGCAGCGACGCTATCATTTTTGTTAAAATATTGATCGGATTTGCAACGGCACCGCCGTAAAGTCCAGAATGTAAGTCCCGATTTGGTCCTGTGACTTCGACTTCAACATAACTTAAACCTCGTAGTCCTGTAGTGATGGAAGGGTGCTCTTTGCTTATCATGCCTGTGTCGGAAATGAGGATGACATCGTTGGCAAGCATGTCTTTATAGTCGTTGATAAAAGGCGCCAAGTTGCCACTACCTACTTCTTCTTCGCCTTCAATCATAAACTTGACATTACAAGGCAATGCATTTTCATTCACCATGAGTTCGAGGGCTTTAACGTGCATAAACATCTGTCCTTTGTCGTCACAAGAACCTCTGGCATAAATGGCGCCTTCGGGATGAAGTTCTGTGTTTTTAATAACAGGTTCAAATGGCGGTGAATCCCATAAATCTAAAGGATCTGGTGGTTGCACATCATAATGGCCATACACTAAAACCGTCGGCAGATTTTCATCTATTATACGTTCGCCATAAACAATCGCATGACCTTTGGTGGGAAAAATTTGCGTCTTTTCGCAACCTGCAGATTTTAATTGTTGTTCAACCATTTCAGCAGCGTCTTGCATCTCTTTTTTGTATTTAGAATCTGCACTGATAGATGGTATTTTCAACAAATCGATGAGCTCGTTTATAAATCTATCCTTATTGTTTTCTACGTAAAGTTTGGTGTTCATGTCTTTTTTGAATATTTGTATAAATATAAAACTATAGGATTTAACTTTTTAAATTTAACCCATAAATGTTTTCAAATCTTTCCTTGGTTTTATCAAAATGCATCAAAGGTATTTGAATGATGAAGTTACACTGCAAACCATGATTTTGTTCCAAAATATGAAGCTGTAATTCCTTAACAACTCGCATAACGTCATTCATCAAGGCATAATCGCAGCTAATTTCGATGGTTTTTGTAATCTCTTTGGTTAAAATTTCCGTTTGATCTATGGCAAGTTTGGCAGTCGTTTTGTAAGCTGAAATTAATCCGCCAACACCGAGCTTAGTACCTCCGAAATAACGAACAACAACAATCAAGCAATTCGTAAGCTCATATGATTGTATCTGTCCAAAAATGGGCATGCCCGCCGAATTAGAAGGCTCTCCATCGTCGTTAACACGATGCCTTTCGGAATTTGCTCCCAATTGCCAAGCGTAACAGAAGTGCCGTGCTTTAGAATGAACAATTTTTAGTTCTTTTAGGGCATCTAGAATATCTTCTTCGCTATAAATAGGATAAACATAACCATAGAATTTACTGCCTTTGTCTTTAAAAAGTACTTCTGAAGAAGCGCGCTGAGGTTCTTTGTATTGGTGTTTTGTCAAGACCTATAAAGTTTTAGAAGTCAGATATGTTGAAAATCGGTTTAAATCTGCTGAACTGTTCATTGAAATCAAAATTTTCTAACGTCCAATAAAAATGGCTTCAACTCCAAAAGTTATCACACTCGATTCATCTGCAGTGATGTTTTTACCAGTTTCGTTTACTTTGTAAGTGTCTGTTTCAGGATTGTTTTTGCAGTCTCCATTTTTGAGCAAATAGTCGATTTTCGAATTTTCATTTTGAAAGACATATGCTTTTATTGTTTCTTGTTTGGTTCATTCCATGCCATGGGAATACCGCCAAAATAAGAACAAAAATATGCTCTTTCAACCCATTTAATTCTTTACAAGGTTAAACGTAAGATGAAAGGCTATGGTGTCGAATTGGGTGAAAAATTCATTACTGGATTCGATTAAATTTAAGGTTGGTAAGTAGGAAACTTCAAGACCAAATCGTTTGTATTGAAGGCCAGCACCAACATAGGAATTTACAACAGAATTTAAGCCCACTTCTACACTTTCTTCCAAATAATTGTAAGTATTACCTAGCGGTACTTCTACAAACAACCCTGCATTGGCATAAATTCTCATGTCACTTTTTTTGGAACTAAAGTAATACCTTGGGCCAAATTGCATTTCGATAGCGCTATAATCAAAAGTGTCATTAAACACTCTTTCTGGCGTCGTTGAAACTTTTTCGGTAGATACAAATTTGAACATTGGAGAGACTGTAATCGCCCATTTTTGAGATTCGTATGGAATAAAATATTCGATTTCAAAACCAACTCTTAAGCCCGAATTGCTGCCAAAATCAGCAAACTCGCCGATTGAAGTATTTTCAATCACAACGGGTGACGAGCCAAGACCTGCTTTAAGGTAAAAGTTGACTTTCTCCTTTGTGGCTTTGTAAAATTTAGAGTAAGTCACATTTGTTTCTTTATTGAAATCGGTGACAATATTTAGGAGATCATTTCTCTTATAATTCAAGGATTTAATTTTTGGTAAATAAAGCTTGTTTGAACCAAAAGCTTCGTAAAGTTGACCTCTAAATTTATTCTCGCTTAATCCATCGCCATCGCTTTTGGACGTGTATCTGTATTGCAATTCATAAATATTTTTATCATCAGCTTTTTTGTAAAAAAACAAGTTGTCATCGCTGCTTTTATAATGGTAAATGCTCACAGCGCCTTCGACCAAAACATTTAAAAATACAGGATTATCTAAAGTTTCTTTCGGTAGAAATTTTTCTTTTTTTACAAATTTGAATAAATTTCCGACGCCAAAAGACTGAATGTCTGATAGGGTTCCAATTTGTACTTCGCTGTTTTCATTAAGTTTATAAGAAAATGAAGTTGGATTTTGTTTCCAGCTTTCTTCTAAAATCATACATTCCAGTTTGTCTCCGTTATTTTGGACTATGTAGCCTTGTTTAAATTGGCTTTGAGCCATAGAAGAAAACGACAACAGAAATAATAAAGTAGAGGTAATCAATGATTCGCTAAAATATTTCATTTGAAAATAGGTGTTAAAAATTACTTGATAAAGCTACTAAAATAATACTGATAATGGCTATTAAAACCCCAATTTTATTTCGTCGAAGAAGGTATTCCTTAAAGAGTAAAATGCCTAAAACCGTAGATAAAATAACGATAGAGACATTGTTCATTACAAAAACGATAGAACTGTCAAAATTTGGATTTCGCAAAGCTTCAATTAGAAAATAGATGGAAAAATAATTTGGAATTCCAAGTAAAATTCCGGCTATTATGTCTTTTGCTGTTATGAGGGTTTTTGATTTAAAAAATCGAATGATAAAAATGACGATTCCCGTCAACGCAGCAAATAAAAATATTGAAGCAGAAAATACCGGTGTTTCAACTGAAGGCACAAAATCGTTTTGAAGGACCTTGATGCTAGTTTCTATGATTCCACTTCCTAAAAATACGCCAAATGGAAGTAGTAAATGTTTAATATTAAATTTTACGTCATCTTTCGGTTTAGACGACACCAAATACACTGAAATCAAGGCTAAAATAATGCCGAGGACTTTTATGATTGTGATGCTTTCGTCATAGTAAAAAATAACGAAAATTACAGGAATACTCAGACTCATCTTGCTGGCTACGGAAACCACAGACATGCCATGTTTTTGAGTAGTCATGGCCATGAGGTAAAAAATGCAAATAAAAAAAATCCCAAGACAAGCTGCCGGAATGAACCAGTTAAAACGAGCCAACCCAAGAAGTTCTACTTCTGTTGTCTGAAGAGAAAATCCTAGCACAAAAGCGGTCAAATAATTTAAAACAAGCGCATTAAGTACATTAATGCCATGCCTGTCAAATGTTTTGAAGACAACATAAATTAAAGTTGACGAAAGTACACTGAGCGCTAAGTAAATCAAGATGTAATGATTTTGTTAAAAAGCTCTGTGACATCGTCTGTTTTTGGATTTAAATGCCAAGTCTGGATGCCTAAACTATTTGCTGAGATTATATTTTCTTCGCTATCGTCTATAAATAATGTTTCTTCTGGCTTTAGTCGACTGTCGTTTAAAACAAACGTGTAAATGTCTTTGTTGGGTTTTCTAAATCCTATTTCGTAGGACAAATAAAATCGATCAAAACAAGATTTGAAAGTGTCATAAAATGCAAAAGTGTCTTTCACATAGTTGATATGAATGTCGTTAGTGTTGCTTAATAGAAACAAGTTATACTTGTTTGACTTTTTAAGTTGTTTTAAAAAATCCAGGCGTTTTTGCGGAAAATCCTTTAATATACTATTCCATCCTTCAATAAAATCTGAACTCGATAATTGAGGAAAAGCGGTTGTATAAGCAGAAATGATTTCGGCTGAAGATATTTTGCCTTGTTCGTACGCTTTGTTGACTTCGATTAAAGCTGACGGCAATTCTTCAATACCAAAGGCTTTAAGATGTCTATCTGTAGCAGGCTTATCTAAATCGATAAAGACGTCACCAAAATCGAAGATGATATTTTTTATCATTTATGTTGTGGTTAGGAGTTTAGCTATTATGATGGATAATGTTGATACTATTGATACTATTGAAGCTTTGGATGATGTTGATTCTTTTGATGCTTTTGGTCACTATTGATACTATTATTATACTGCAAAATGGATAAATTGCTACATCAAAACATTGTCACATTGTTACATTGTTACATTAAAACATTAGAGAAAGGGTTTGGGCCTTCTAATCATTCAACTTTAGGACAGCCATAAATGCTTCTTGTGGGATTTCTACATTTCCTACCGCACGCATTCTTTTCTTACCTTTCTTTTGTTTTTCAAGCAGCTTTCGTTTACGGGATATATCTCCTCCGTAACACTTGGCGGTAACATCTTTTCGAAGTGCTTTAACAGTTTCACGGGCAATAATTTTACTACCAATGGCGGCTTGTATAGGTATGTCAAATTGCTGTCTTGGTATAAGCTCTTTGAGTTTTATACACATCTTTTTGCCAATGTCGTAAGCACTGTCGAAGTGAATCAAAGCCGATAAGGCATCTACCGTGTTGCTGTTTAATAACACATCTACTTTTACCAGTTTAGAAGTACGCATGCCAATCGGCGAATAGTCAAAAGAGGCATAACCTTTGGAAACCGTTTTTAACCTGTCGTAAAAGTCGAACACAATTTCGGCTAAAGGCATGTCAAAACTAAGTTCAACACGCTCTGGTGTCAGGTAAGTTTGGTTTTTAATTTCGCCTCTCTTTTCAATACAAAGCGACATGACTGGTCCAACAAAATCTGCTTTGGTGATGATGCTTGCACTTATATAAGGTTCCTCGACCCTGTCTAATGTCGAAGGGTCAGGCAAATCCGATGGGTTGCTTACAATAATTCCTTCTTTTGGTTGCTTGGTGGTATAAGCGTGATAAGACACGTTTGGAACCGTTGTAATAACCGTCATGTCAAACTCGCGTTCAAGGCGTTCTTGCACAATCTCCAAGTGCAACATGCCTAAGAATCCACATCTAAATCCAAAACCTAAGGCAGCAGAACTTTCTGGTGTGAAAATAAGCGAAGCATCGTTAAGCTGTAGCTTTTCCATTGCAGCCCTTAGATCTTCGTATTCCTCGGTATCAACGGGATAAATGCCGGCAAATACCATAGGTTTTACATCTTCGAATCCAGATACAGCAATTTGTGTCGGGTTTTCGGCATCGGTTATTGTGTCACCAACTTTCACCTCTCTGGCATCCTTTATCCCTGTAATGAGATAACCTACGTCTCCAGCTTTTATTTCTTTTTGAGGATGTTGAACCAATTTTAAAGTACCGATTTCATCTGCCGAATAGTTCTTGTTGGTCGCTAGGAATTTAATTTTTTCATTCTTTTTTATGCTGCCATCAAAAACTCTAAAATAGGTTTCAACGCCACGAAAGGGGTTGTAAACCGAATCGAAAATCAGTGCTCGCAGTGGTGCATTTATATCGCCTTTAGGCGCAGGAATTCTTGAAATAATTGCTTCCAAAATGTCTTGTATTCCGATTCCTGTTTTGGCACTTGCTGGGATTATTTCTTCAGGATCGCAGCCTAGTAAATCGACAATATCATCTGTCACTTCTTCTGGGTTTGCCGAAGGCAAATCAATTTTGTTGAGTACAGGAATGATTTCTAAATCATTTTCTAAAGCCAAATATAAGTTGGAAATAGTTTGTGCCTGAATGCTTTGCGCAGCATCGACAACGAGCAGTGCGCCTTCGCAAGCCGCAATAGAACGCGAAACTTCATAAGAAAAATCAACATGTCCTGGGGTGTCAATAAGGTTAAGGATATATTCTTCACCTTCGTGAACATAAGACATCTGTACGGCATGGCTTTTTATAGTGATACCACGTTCTCTTTCCAAATCCATATTATCCAAAAGCTGAGCTTGCTTGTCTCGCTCTGCCACCGAATTTGTAGAGTCTAACAGTCTATCTGCCAGTGTACTTTTGCCGTGATCGATGTGGGCGATGATACAAAAGTTTCTAATGTTCTTCATAGTCAATTTTGATGAAGTGCAAATATACAAGAATAACTCATGCGAAATATTTCACAAATTATAAAATGACAAGCTTTAGGAACTTGAAGTTTAAACTGTTTTTTTTTAAACTGAATGGATATAAAAAAATGATAATCAGAACTATAAGTTTTTAAATTAAATCTGCCATATTTTTTTACAATCGGTATTACGCATCTAAATTGTTAATTATTTCATGTCCAAAGAAAAATTAAATACACTTTTGCAAAATGAAAGAACAACAGCAAACTAAACAAAGCTTCTTTAAAAAACATTGGTCTAACATCGTTTTTGTCGTTTTGCTTATCATCATTTTGATACCAAAAACAAGGGCTTACTTTCAATCATGGGTTGTTATACCGCTCATTGGTTCGCCTGAAATTTTGGAGCAAAACGAAGATGATGCTTTGGCAGATTATAATTTGGTTTTAAAAGATTTAGAAGGAAATCGAATTCATTTAAATCAGTCTAAAGATAAACCAATGCTCATCAACTTTTGGGCGACATGGTGTTCGCCATGTATTGCAGAATTACCCGGTTTGGTAGAGCTTTATGATGAATTTGGTCATCGTGTAGATTTTTATTTTGTCTCCAATGAACACAAAGATGTGCTTCAGAAGTTTATGACTATCAAGGAATTAAAAATTCCAGTATTCAATCCGGCGTCAAATATTCCAGCGTTTTATGACACTAATGCTATACCAACAACCTACTTGATTGGTTCGGATGGAAAAGTAATCGCAAAAGCCGAAGGTATGGCAAATTGGGACAGCGATAGAGTAAAAGAAATTATCAGAAATCTTTAAGGTTAGTGATTTTTTGCAACCTAATCATTTTGCATTATAATCCAACAAAGTCTTTCAAGTGTTTGTCAAATTCCACATCGGAAATAATGGTTTCGCTTTTTTTGATGGTACAGTCGTTGTCGATAAAGAGTATTTTGTTCAAATAATTTCTGTAAAACATCGCATGTTCCTCTGGTACAATTTGATATTCGTTTCCAATGTTAGCATCATGTTTTCCAAGTGCATTCAACCATTCCTTAGGATGATTGTAATCTATATTTAAGCCAATAAGTTGGATATTTGGATAAGATTTTTGGAGTTCTTTGATTTTTTTTAGTCTAAATTTATGATGGCTAGGCGAATGAACAGACCATGAATAGATAATACAATGATCATGGTTTACGATGTCCTTTAGTGCCAAAGTTTTAAATGTGCTGCTCTTAATTTTTACATCGCCAAGGTTGTAATTTACCAAAAATGATTCCTGAAATTCAGCTAACAACTCGATATTAAATTTCTCGTTTTCGCTTAAATCAAATTTAGACAAATGATTTTTAGTATGTTCCAATTGTTTTTTCGTTCGGGCAAACACAACCTCTTCTTGGATAAAGCGTTCCAAGTAGCGTTTTCTGATAAATCTATTGGTTATCAAACTATCAACAAGTTTTATTCGTACGTCCAAATTGGTGATAGATCCCAAATCATTACAATTTAAAGCATTTTTTTCATGACAAATTTCAATAGATTTGTTTTTCAGGTAGTTGTCCAAAAATCTTTGATACCCGATGAGGTCTAAAACCTCTAGGTCGTTAAAATCCAATTTTTTTCGATAGTCAAAAAACGTAGCGCTTATTTTGGATGCTTTTTTTGGAAAGAATTTTTTTAGAAGAAAAGCATAACGTTCTCTCATATCATAATACTCGAAATCAATACTTTTTTCAGCTAAATTTTTATAGCTGGCGCTTATCTCAAAGTTCTTTTCCAAATACTCTAATTTTTCTTGTCTTGCATGTTTGATCGAGTCTGTAATGCTTTCAAAATCGGTTGGAGCAATCTTGTAATACGACATGATTAAATTGCTGTTTTTCTGATTAAGAAGGTAATTTTCGATTAAAAAATTATTTTCGTGGGCTTTGTTTCCGCCAAAGACAAGGGACTCGTCAAACTCTTTGGTGTTTAACCGAAGGGTTATGCTGTCAAATGGTTCGGCATAAAACGTCTGGAATTCAAAATCGTGTTTAAATGTGAATAAGCTTGGAGATTCGAGATCAAAATTATAATGAAAATGCCCATGGTTGTCCAAAGGAATTGTGTCGAGGACATGGTCTTGTTGGCATAAAATAATAAAATTCGATTGAGGGTTGATGATTTTGCCTCCAAAATAGGTTTTGTCGTTACCTTTTGGTTGACACGAAGAAATAAAACACAAAATCAAAACTGCAAATACCGCCCTCATACACATGCATAAGCCACAAAGATAGTTGACCTGTCATAAAGCTTCTGTTAAGCCCTAGTTAAATGAATTCTTAAATGGAACAGTTCTTATTTAAGTGGAGATTTGGCCTTGTAAATATCCTACTTCATTTAGTTTTACACTGAAATTGTTGAATAGCATAGGTTTTGTTTGATGCCTCATGTTGAGGTTGAAGTCAAATGTTCGGAAGCTGATTTTTGTTGTTGAATTAATGCTAACAAATTAGCCGATGTACTATTGGTTATAGACCATTCATTTTTGGTTGAAGACAATTTTCTCTTTCAACTCCTTAAAATCAATGTTAATTAAATGTATTAATTTTAAAGCTTAGGAGCGATAGTTTTAATTTTAAACTTTATGACAAAAAAGATTTTCATTTTATTATTAGTTTCTGTTTTCTCTGTGTCGTGTACGTCCGATAACAGCGAAAATGCTGCTACAGATGCCATCAATTATTTGGCCTTAGGCGATTCTTATACGATTGGTCAAGGTGTTGAACCCGTAAAAAGATGGCCAAGCCAACTGATGACTCAACTTATACAAAGCGACTACCGCGTAAATAATTTAAAAGTCATAGCGAAAACAGGCTGGACAACTACAGATTTGTTGAATGCGATTGCCGAAGAAAACACAGAAGGTTATAATTTGGTATCACTTTTAATTGGGGTCAATAATCAGTTTAGGAACCAATCTCTGGAGGAATTTAAACCTCAATTTGACGAAGTCTTGCAAAAAGCCATCGATTTGTCTGGGCAAGACAGACGAATTTTTGTGGTGTCGATTCCAGATTATAGCGTTACTCCTTTTGGGTCAAGAAATCCTGATACACCAATGGAAATTGATGAATATAACAGCTACATGCAACAACAATGTTTGGAATTTGATATCCCATTTGTCGATGTGACAGAAATTTCCAGAACCTTAGGAGATTCCGAAGGTGCTTTGGCAGAAGACAATTTGCACCCTAGCGCAAGCCAATACAGCTCATGGGTTGAGGAGATATTGCCTGTGGTTATTGAAATGCTTTCAGAATAACAAAACCATTTATAACTTGAAATTACAAAAATTGACTTCATCCAAGAATTCATTGTTCAAAAAAAATATACCATGATTAATTTTATGGCTATAAGGTTCTCGATGCGCTCTTAATTTTAGGACACTCAACGCCACGAATACTTTGATATTTATTTGTTTTGTTAAACAATGGAAATTGTAAGTTGCTTAAAAATTTAGTGTATAGATTCAACTGCTTAAACGATTGCTGAGTTTATGGTATGTCAGTTTTTTCTAAAAAATCAAGAATGGCAATTTTCAATATCTGGGTTTAACAAACATTTTAATACGCAGAAAGCCAGTGGAGAGTGTTAGTTATCATATTATTTCTACTTTTGCAAAAAATTTCAAAAAAATGCTTTCAGTATCTAATCTATCCGTGCAATTTGGCAAAAGAGTTTTGTTTGATGAGGTAAATACGACGTTTTCTTCAGGAAATTGTTATGGAATTATCGGAGCAAATGGCGCTGGCAAATCTACTTTTCTAAAAATTATTTCTGGAAAAATGGAAGCCACATCTGGACATGTCCATTTGGAGCCAGGCAAACGCATGTCGGTTTTGGAGCAAGACCACTCGGCTTACGACGAAAGTCCTGTACTTGAAACCGTACTTATGGGCAACCAGTCTTTGTACAAGATTAAAAAGGAGATGGATGATATTTATGCAAAACCAGATTTTAGCGATGCTGATGGCGAAAGAGTCGGAGTACTTCAAGTGGAGTTCGAAGAAATGGACGGCTGGAATGCAGAAAGCAATGCCGCATCCCTGTTGTCTAATTTAGGAATTCGACCAGATTTGCATTACAATTTGATTAAAGATTTAGACGGCACACAAAAGGTAAGAGTACTTTTGGCAAAAGCTTTATTTGGCAATCCAGATGTCTTGATCATGGATGAGCCGACGAACGATTTGGATTACGAAACCATCAGTTGGTTAGAAAATTTTTTAGGCAATTACGACAACTGCGTCATAGTGGTTTCTCACGACAGGCATTTTCTTGATGCTGTTTGTACACACATTTCTGATATCGATTTTGGAAAAATAACCCATTACAGCGGCAACTATACCTTTTGGTACGAATCCTCACAACTAGCCGCAAGACAACGTGCACAACAGAACAAAAAAGCAGAAGAAAAGAAAAAAGAACTTCAACAATTTATTGAAAGATTTAGTGCCAATGTCGCCAAATCCAAACAAGCGACCTCTCGTAAAAAGATGATCGAAAAGTTGAACATCGAAAGCATTAAGCCTTCAAGTCGAAGATATCCAGCCATTATTTTTGAAAGAGAAAGAGAGGCAGGAAATCAAATTCTTAATGTCACCAATCTGTCTGCAGATTTGGATGGCGAAATTCTTTTTGATAAAGTAAATATCAATTTGGCTAAAGGCGACAAGACTTACTTATATTCCAAAGATTCGCGCGCCACGACTGCTTTTTACGAAATTATAAACGGTAAACAACAGCCAAAAAGTGGCAAATGCGAATGGGGTGTCACAACCTCCAACAGCTATTTGCCAAATGATAATTCCGAGTTTTTTGACGTCAAATATTCTCTTGTCGATTGGTTAAGGCAGTGGGCAACAACAGACGAAGAACGAGAAGAAGTCTTTATCAGAGGGTTTTTGGGCAAAATGTTGTTTAGCGGCGACGAAGCTTTGAAATCTGCCGATGTGCTTTCTGGTGGCGAGAAAGTGCGTTGTATGCTTAGCAGAATGATGATGATAAGGGCTAATGTTTTGGTGATAGACGAACCTACAAATCACTTGGATTTGGAATCGATCACAGCCTTTAACAATGCGTTGATTAATTATAAAGGAAACATACTCTTTACAACACACGACCATCAGTTTGCTCAAACTGTTGCCAACAGAATTATCGAGTTGACACCCAATGGCGTGATAGACAAATACTCGTCTTTTGAAGATTATATGAGTGACAAAGGCGTCAAAGCTCAGCGAGAAAAGTTGTATGCTGCCTTAGTGTAAAAAAATCGTTTAAGAAATATCTGATTTCTGATTTCTTTGAAAAAAAGAAACTAGTTTAACGTCACGACTAGCTTTTGCTGGGCATGGACGTTTTAGGCAGTGTTACTGCTCATTAAAAAACAAATTCTTCAGCAAGGCAATGAAATCAGAACACATTATCTTTGTAAAAAAGAAGACATGCTTGAGTTCAAAGAAAAATATGTCAATCCATTCACCGATTACGGCTTCAAGCGACTTTTTGGCGAAGAGCCCAACAAAGAATTGCTCCTAGACTTTCTTAATGAACTTCTTAAAAATGAGCAGGGAAAAATCGCAAACTTGACTTATCTCAAAAGTGATAGACTTGGCAATAGCGAGGACGATAGAAAAGCTGTTTTCGACTTATACTGCGAGAATGAAGACGGGGAGAAATTCATTGTAGAACTTCAAAAGACAAAACAAAAATTCTTTAAAGATAGGAAAGTCTATTATTCGACATTTCCGATTCGAGAGCAAGCCCAACGAGGGTCAGACTGGAACTTCGAACTGAAAGCAGTTTACACGATAGCCATTCTAGATTTTGTGTTCGATTCAGATTTGGATGAGCCCAACAAATTCAGATATGATGTAAAACTGACGGACACAGAAACCTGTAACATTTTCTATGATAAGCTGACTTTCATCTATTTGGAGATGCCTAAATTCAATAAATCTGTTGAACTACTAGAATCAAGATTCGATAAATGGATGTATGTCATCCGTAATCTGAGCAAATTGGACAGAGTGCCAAACCAACTAAGAGAAAGTATTTTTGAAAGACTATTTGAAGTAGCAGAAATCGCTAAGCTCAGTAAAGAGGAAGCTGATGCCTATGAAGAAAGTTTAAAATCTTACAGAGATCTGAAGAACTCACTTGACACCGCTTACGAAGAAGGAATGGAGAAAGGAATGGAGAAAGAAAAAAAAGAAATAGTAAAAAATTCACTTAAGGCAGGACTTACATTTGAAGTAATTGCAAATATCACAGGACTTACTCCAAAGGAAATTGAAAAAATAAAAAACGAAGGGTAACAAGAGCTAAATGTTCAGGCAGTTGCGACTGCATTATGCACGTCATTTAACCAAAACCTTAGTGCGGCTTATTTTTATTTTCTAGCCTTCCGATAATGTAGTTGATACTAGTGACACTTATCGGTGAATTACAATATTTGACATCCGAAGCAACAGACCCTTCGATAATTCGGCAATATATTCTTAGAAGGGTTCTCTATCGAGTAATAATAGCCCGCTTGCGAAAGTCCTAGCGCACGTTCTGTATGTAATTTATTTGCTTACTTTAGCACTTAGATCATTTATAACTTGAAATTATCGTGATAAATCGGGTTTTTTCCTTTACAGTAATTTCAAATCACAAATGGTACTAAACATGCAATGGAATCATAGGCGACAACGATTTGTTTGACAAAAAAGATAAAAAATGAAAGTAAACAATAATTTGATATATGATGTGGGTATGCATAAAGGTGAGGATACAGAATATTATTTAAAAAAAGGATTTAAAGTTATAGCTTTTGAGGCAGACCCAGATTTGATTTCAATATGCAAAAAGAAATTTTTAGAAGAAATTAGTAAAGGTGAATTGATTATTATAGAAGGAGCTATTGTCGATAAAAATAAAGTGTTAAGTAACACAATTAAATTTTATAAAAATGAATCAAATAGCGTCTGGGGAACTGTTGTTAGAGAATGGTCTGTTAGAAATGAGGAGCTTGGGGCGAAGTCAAATATAATTGAAGTTCCAACTATTGATTTTGGAAAATGTATTGAAGAACATGGTATGCCACACTATTTAAAAATTGACATTGAAGGCATGGATGTAGTTTGTTTAGAAGCATTAAAGCGTTTTGAAAATAAACCAACTTATATCTCTATTGAATCCGAAAAGGTTAATTTCCAACACTTAATTAAAGAGTTTAATCTTTTTGAAACGTTAGGCTATAATAAATATCAAATTATAAATCAATCAGACATCAACAAGTTCAAGGAACCCACTAATTCAAAAGAGGGCAAGTTTTTGAATTATAGTTTTAAATTTGGAGCTTCTGGTCTATTTGGTTCGGATTTTCAAACCCCTTGGATTACCAAAAAGAAAGCCTTGAGGATCTATAGGTGGATTTTCTACGGCTATAAATTATGGGGAGATAATAGTAAGATTAGAGACTATAGCTTAATGAAGCGTATTAGAAGAATTCTTAGTCGATTGTTGAGATCTAGAATTCCTGGTTGGTATGACACCCATGCTAGACACTCTTCCTTCACCTATGAAGAAAACCAAACATGACATACCTAAACTGCATTAAAAACTAGTCTATACAATTTCTAACTTGAAATTACGGTAATAAATCGCCTTTTTTTCTTTTACAGTAATTTCAAATCACAAATGGTATTAGATTTTTTGCAGCTTGTTTTGGAGAGATTTTTTTGTTTAAGATATTTGCTAGCTGAATTTTCATCGTTTTTTATAGTTATCATTCATTTTTGGTCATAGATGCCCTTACCCACTAGAATACCAAAAAATACTGGTTAAATTCAAAACGTTCCCATTGTTGGGTTAGAGCTGAATGATGTAAGATCATTCAGTGCTACATTATGGTTTTTGCAAACATTCATCTCTTTCCATAAAAGTATTGCCAATGGATAATATCAAATAAAAAGAGGCCAGTAAATACAAGAAGGATTTATAAAAAGTGGTGTATTTTTGTGTGTATAAAATAGTTAACAACAATTAAAACAAATCACGATATGAAAATTAAACTACTAATCATAGCATCTCTTATTCTAAGTTCATATTCTTCTATGCATGGGCAAGGACTAAATAATGGACAATATGAATTTGACGAGACTGACGCAGAGAATATTCAAGAATTCTTTTTTGGTATTAGTACTTATAAATTTTATGTTGGCGCAAGAACTAACGAAGATTATGATATCATTGTCGAAGAATATAAAAACAAAAATCTAATTGATTCCACTTATAAAATTAAAGACATAGTTAAAAAATTTGGACATAATCCAATTAGCTCAACTTCAGGTGACGAGTTTATAAGAATTTACATTAAAGATAATGTCAAGGAAAAAAAAGATATTGAATTACGTTTTGTATATCTGAATATCTCTTTGCCACATGAATTTGATGAATTAGACCTTTCAGTATTGCAAACAAGAGCATTTAGTGATGTGCCAGACCGAATAGAAATGAAAACACCTGTTCTTGCTATTTATGGGAATAAAGAAAAGAATTTTATCTCTTGTCCTGGAGGAGCAAAGCCAAAGGATATTGTTGAATTATATGATTGGGTTGCAATCATTTATCTTGATAGAATAAAGTCATAAATAACTGTTGTTAACAACTAAGTTTTTCCCGATAGAGATCGAGACAGGCTGTTGCGTCCGCAGGAGGAATCCCGAGTAACTCGTGACCCGTCCTAAATTTGGTTGACACTTTATATGTTTATTCATATTCAAAGTTAATAACTTTTTTTGTTTGTTTACTTTGGTTATTAAATCTTTGTATGGCATCGATGAAGCGGAACACAGCTCTGC
>JAUIFC010000071.1 GCA_030429455.1 Bacteroidia bacterium
CTAAGTATTAAAGCATCACGTTTTATGGCTTTATCAAGCATATGTTTGGCGAGATATCTAAATCGCTTCTCCTTATGCTTGTCGTCCTTAATAATTTCCATCGAAGAGGGCACTTGCTGAAGCAAAAATGCCATGTTCGAAATCACCTTTTCTTTGTCCACCTTGATATTATAAAATTTCAAAATTACTTATTATTTCTGTACCATCTTAGCTTTGTCTTAGAAAAGTATGCCTTATAAAAATTAAATAAAGACTTAAAACCAATGGAATTAAATGTGTATTCTTTTTACTACTTTTGAACAAATTCTGTAATGATGAATAAATCAGTTTTTCTGTTTTTGTGGTTAGTCGTTTTGTATTCATGCGGCACTCCAAAAAAAGCGATTGAAGTTGAAAAAGTTGAAGATAACATAATCGTAAATACGACAAATGAACTTGCTTTGGCTGGAGCGTCAAATTTCGAATCTGATGAAAATCTAAATATCAAAACTGCCATATTAAAAAATGTTTTAGCAGGAAAGTCAGGAGCATTTATTGGTCACAAAATGGACAAACTTGCGCTTTATTTTAAAAACAAAATGCAATACACCGAGCTATTAAGAGTAGGCGAAGGACTTATTCTGGAGCTCAATAATACGCAAAGCTTTTACTTCGATACTGGTAAAACATCTTTGAATTCAACCTCTAAAACTACGTTAGACATCATCATAAACAGCTTAAAAATCAATCCTAAAATAAACGTCATAGTTGAGATTCATACCGATGGAAAAGGTTCTGATGTTATTAACTTGGCAATGGCCGAAAAAAGAGGAAAATCAATTTACGAATATTTCATCAATCAAGGCATAGACAAAAATCGTATAAATGTTTTGGCCTTAGAAGAATACTTTCCAAAAAATGAAAATAAAACGAAGGCCGATCTTGAGAACAATAGACGTATTGCATTTGGGTTCTACGCCTCTGAAGCCTTGAAAAGTGAAGCTAAAACAACAACAGACAAATAATTAAGGAACAGGATCGTAGCCTGAACCACCCCAAGGATGACAGCTTAATATTCGCTTCACCCCTAGGTAAAACCCTTTAAACAATCCGTGCTTTTGCAATGCCTGGTAAAAATAGGTAGAACATGTAGGCTGGTATCTACATGTTCCTGGAAAAAGGGGTGAGATAAAACTCTGATAAAACTTGATAAGCATCAAGAAAGGAAAAATCAATATCTTTTTTAGAACAATCATCATGATAATCCATTTAGTTAGAAAATTCGTAAGATGTACCTTGAGCTGTGTCTTTCAATTGTACACCCAACTCTAACAATCTATCTCTAATTGCATCACTTTGCTTAAAATCCTTAACAGCTCTTGCTTGATTTCGAAGATCAATTAACAAATCAATCAACTCGTTTTGTTTGCTATCTACCTTACTTTCAACATCTATTTTTTGTAAACCTAACACATCAAAACACATATCCGACATGGTTGTTTTTAGAGTTTGAATATCCTCTTGGGTAAGCTCTAGTTTATGGTGATGGCAAGCATTGATGTATTTTACAGCTTCAAAAAGTTGAGCAATCAATACTGGCGAATTAAAATCGTCATTCATTGCATCATAGCAAGATTGTTTCCAGGCCTTTACATCTATTCCAGAGGATTTTGAGGTAGTTAGTTTCTCTAATAATTGAATAGCATTCATTAATTTTTCGAAGCCTTTTTCTGATGCAATCAGTGCTTCATCAGAAAAGTCTAGAATACTTTTATAATTGGCTTGAAGAATGAAAAATCTTACTACAGAAGGATGATATGCTTTTGACAAAACTTCATTATCACCAGAAAACAAATCGACTGGCAAGATGTTATTACCTGTGCTTTTAGCCATCTTTTTACCGTTAAGTGTCAGCATGTTAGCATGCATCCAATACTTAACAGGTGGTTTTCCGTTACAAGCTGTACCTTGAGCAATTTCGCATTCGTGATGTGGAAACTTTAAATCCATTCCACCACCGTGAATATCAAATTGTTCCCCTAGGTATTTGTTGCTCATCACCGTACACTCGAGGTGCCATCCAGGAAAACCTTCGCCCCAAGGCGATGGCCAACGCATGATATGCTGTGGCTCAGCTTTTTTCCATAGTGCAAAATCCTGTGGATTTTTTTTATGTGATTGTCCTGCTAAATCTCGGGTATTGGCAATAAGATCTTCTACTTTTCTTTTGCTTAAAATCCCATAATCTTCCGACTCATTGAATTTCAAAACATCAAAATACACGCTTCCGTTAGCTTCATAGGCCAAACCGTTTTCAATGATACTTTTTACAGTTTCTATTTGTTCAACAATGTGGCCAGTGGCTGTCGGCTCTATACTCGGTGGTAAATTATTGAATTTCTGCAAGGTATTATGAAAATCTACCGTGTATTTTTGTACGATTTCCATAGGTTCAAGTTGCTCCAACCTCGCCTTCTTTGTAATTCGATCTTCGCCTTCTTCTGCATCGTTTTCTAGGTGTCCCGCATCGGTGATGTTGCGGACATAACGTACTTTGTAACCCAAATGTTTCAGGTAACGAAAAACTAAATCAAATGAAATAAATGTTCTACAATTTCCTAAATGAACATAACTGTAAACGGTAGGTCCACATACGTACATGCCCACATATCCATCATTTAAAGGTTCGAAGATTTCTTTTTCTCCCGTAAGGGAGTTGTAAATTTTTAGGGTTTGGTTTTGGTAAAGTGGCATTAAAAAATGTTTAGTTAAACTTCGGTCTTAAGTTTTATATAATCTAAAAATTCTCTTTTTACATTTTGATTTTTGAATTGACCTCCGAATTCGCTAGTTACAGTACTGCTTTCAATATCTCTTATTCCTCTGGAGTTTACGCATAAATGTTTAGCATCGATTATACATGCTACATCTTCCGTATCCAAAGCTTCCTGCAATTCCTTTACTATTTGCATGGTTAGCCTTTCTTGTACTTGTGGTCTCTTGGCATAATAGTCCACGATTCTATTCATTTTAGACAATCCTATAACTCGTCCTGATGAAATATATGCCACATGAGCCCTTCCAACGATGGGCAATAAATGATGTTCGCAAGTAGAATAAACAGTAATGTTTTTTTCTACCAACATTTCTCCATATTTATACTTGTTGTCAAACGAAGACATTTTAGGTTTATTTTTTGGGTCTAAACCACTAAATATTTCCTTGACAAACATCTTCGAAACACGATGTGGCGTACCCTTTAAACTATCATCAGTTAAATCTAAACCTAAAATATCCATAATTTCATAGACATTCTTATTAATGAGTTTCATCTTTTCTTCATCTGTCAATAAGAAGGCATTTTCCTTCAAAGGTGTATCTGTCGAAGTGCCTATGTGATTGTCTCCAACGTATTCTATATCTGATAATTGTTCTTGCGTATTCATGTTCTAATAATTCTAATGCAAAGATAAATAATTTTAAGGCTTTGGTTTGTAAATGTTAAAAAATGGCAATAGATTAACGATAGTTAGTTTCAAACTGAAATAAACAACTACAAAAGTCAAAACTCATTAAATTATATTTAAATAATTATAAAATTCAGCACCATACAACTCAATATTTTTAGAATATAGTTTAAAATTCTAGAAGTTAGCATTACCTCTTTAAATCGTGATTTATTTAATTTGTCAAATCTTCAATGGATAATTATTTTATATTTGAGCATTCAATTTTAAAAACAAATGATGAAGCTGTATTTCTTTTTTTCAATAGTTATGTTCACCACTTTATTGAGTGCACAAGGTTTTAAAGGCAATGGAGACAAAAAATTTCAAATTGGTGCTAACTTTCAAGACAATGCTACAGGAATCATGGCGACTTTTGACCGCGGTATTGGCGAGAATATTTCAATCGGATTACTAGGCACATATGCCTTAGGTGTGGAAGACGCTATTGACGCTGACTTTAATGACCGTGTTGATGTGAGACTTAGGTTTAATGCCAATATCGGCAATGTTTTAAATATCGATGACAATTTTGATTTGTACCCTGGGCTAAGTTTAGGTCTGAAGAATTTCGGTGGACATCTTGGCGCTCGCTATTTCTTCACGGATGGATTTGGTATTTTCTCTGAAATGGGATTCCCAATTGCTCCTTACAATACAGACGATTTAACACCTGCGGAGGAAATAAATAACCAGTTTATCTTAAGTTTTGGAATGATTTTTAATATTAATTAGAATGACTTAATAGAATTAAGCATTTAGCAAATACAAAAAATCGATTGTATACAAAGACATAATTACCTTAAAATAAATGTATTATTGTCGAATCGAAACCGTTTGACAACTGTTTCTTGTATTCTGATAGGAACATGAAAAATAAATCCCCATCAATCTGATGTCAGAAACCTACACTAGACACTTTAAACAGACTTTATATTTACGATTCAAAACACTCAAAGTGACAAATGTTGAAGAAAATTAGTTTAGGCATTGACAACAAAACCGAAAATACGAAGATCTTTTCTTTTGATTTAAAAAGAAGATTTTTCTAAAAAACCTGAGACAACAATAATTCAAAGCTGACATTTCTCATTTTGTTATCATAATTTTAAATAAACATGACGATAACAAAAACATTATTTAATATTTTTAAAAACAAAAATTAATTTTAAAACGATTACTTAACTACCAAGAATGTTGTCCTTTAAAAAAAGAAAAACACTTTACGTCTTTTTTGTTGCATCCATAATTTTGTTGCTAACAATATCTCAAGTGTTAGTTCATCACAAATTAAACAAGCTGCAGTTCGATGGCCAATTGATAAATGATGCTGGAAGAATGCGAATGCTAAGTCAAAGAATTGTTCAACAAAGTTTTAGGACTATTAATGACAATGGCATGCAAAGCGAACTTTGTAATACTGTTGCAATTTATGAAAACCATATAAAAAGTATAAATCATAGAATTGATCCTATATTATATAAAGCTGAACAACAAAGTTTCGATCAAGCGTCTTTGTTAGCCAAACGAATAGCAGAATCTGGTAAAGCCATTTGCAAAAACACCAGCATAGACAATCAAGCCATTCGCACATTAGAACTCATAGAATCTGAATATATAAGTGCTCAGAACAAAGTTGTTGCTCTTATTCAGTCTCATTACGAGAGTAAATTATCTTCGCTGTCCAATATAGAAATTACGCTTTCATTATTAACAGTTATTATAATTTTACTGGAAGTCTGGCTAATTTTTATTCCAATGGACAAGTTAAATGCTGAAAAAACCATGGAGCTTGAACGACTCTTAAAACTACAACGTGAGATATCCAGAACTGTCGCTCATGACTTAAGGTCTCCAGTAAGTTCTATTGCTTCGATACACAATATGCTTAAAGACGAAATTGTTTTTAATAACGAAGACGATAAAGAACTTTTTGATGCGATTGGAATGGCTTCTGAAAATGCACTAGCGACTGCATCGAGTATGTTGGTTATAGATCAAAAAGACTCTATTGTTCACAGCGAACAGAAAAGAATCAACTTATTTTCTCTTGCAAAATCTCAAGTTCGTATTATATCTGCCAATAATAAATACAGAGATCGACTTATCATTCAAAAAACAAGTAATAAATGTGACGTGCAAATTAACATCCATGAAGTAAGCAGAATGATTCAAAACATTATCGACAATGCGTTAAAATATTCCGAAGACGGCGTACTTGTCGAAATAGATGGAAACAACGATTACGCTTTATTAACCGTCAAAGATGCTGGCATTGGAATGAGCGAAGAATTGATAAATTGGATTACAGGCAAAGTTGATGAAAACACACACCAGCATTCTACCAAAGGCTTTGGCTTAGGAATGGAGTTTGTCAAACGAACCGTTCGTAAACATAATGGGTATATTTCAATTGAAAAATTAAAAAAAGGTACAAGGTTTACCATAGGTTTGCCATTAGCCAATAGCTCTAATATTTAGCTAAAGATTACAACGTACTAAACACAAATTATTAAAGTAAAAATAAGACCGTAGTAGCATTTGTAACCATAGCAAGTGAACTAACATCACAATTGATGTTCTTTGTTTTGTCACAATATCTTATCCTTACGGACTTTCAAACCTTAACAAACAATAACCCAATCTAGACATCATTTCAATCTAATACCAACGGCGTGTAAAAAGCTTGAACAAGGTTTTTAAGTCCAAACTGACAATAAAACGGATATTCTGGTCATAATTCGGTTGTCCGAATTCCCAACCTTTACTGGAATAAACTGG
Source organism: Bacteroidia bacterium (assembly GCA_030429455.1). GTDB lineage: Bacteria > Bacteroidota > Bacteroidia > Flavobacteriales > Flavobacteriaceae > Psychroflexus. Next base: position 6,267 of record JAUIFC010000071.1, read on the forward strand.
AAAGAAAAGCTCGAAATAGTCTTCAACAAAATTGAGTTTTATTCCGGAATCGTAAACAAACTGTCCAGAATTAAATTTATTACCAACAAAACCTGCATCGGCATAAGCAAAAATCCAATTCCAAATCGTGACACTTGTGTTCATAGTTACCAACCATTGGTTTGCAAAATCGGGATCAAGTTGAGATTTAAAACCACCATCTGCCATGATAAACTGTTGACTAAACAATCCGCTTTCTTCACTTCGCCCATAGTAATTGTAGTCAAACATATAATCGGAAGGGCGATCCAAAGCAAAACTGAAAAAATCTGAATCGACATCCGTATCGTTATATAAAAAAGCACCTGCAAACAGTCTTAAATTTATCTGGCGGTTATTCTCATTAAGTCTTCTAAAACTTACTGTACCAAAGAGCTTGCTAAACTGCTGCGCCAATTCATAATCTACAGAAGCCGTAAAAAATTTATCAAGATTTTTATTTTGAACCAGATACCTAATATTAAACACATTGTAATCTGGATCTAAAATCTGGCTAAACTCATTTCTGTCTCGCCTTACATTAACCGTGCGTAAACTGAGAAGTTGTCTTAAGTTACTTCGACGATCTTCATCATCTCTGTAGGAGAGCGCTAAAAAGCCAACAAAGCGTTCATAAAACAAGTCAAAATCGTAAGAAAATCGAGAGCCATTCATGCCCATTCGTATCCGAAATAAATCTTCATCGGACTGCCATGCTGTATAATTGATTGACGCCGAACCGACCAATTCGCCACTACCAAAACCATACTTAGGCAAAACTTTGTATTGTAATTGTCTGGGCAATATCGCTTTGTTATACAACGATGGACCAACCGCCAACCCATCATACAAATTGTAAGTAAACTCTGGCATGATAAACATCTGGCTGTATCTCGGGTCTTCAACATCTTCAAACAACCTTAATTGAAAAGGCTTGTTGAACAGTTTAGACACCTTTTTGTAATTGTTACGCTGATTGACTTCTGGGATTATCCCATCATAATTCAAGCTTAATCGGTCTGCATCTCGACGAGGAACTGTAAATTCTACAATGCTATCAAAAGGGTTAACCCAAGATTTATGGATGGCTTGCTTATCTTTAATCCAAAACAACGAAACAGGGATTTTAGTTTTTCGCTTGTTTAAAAGCTTTACACGTAGGGAGTCTTTTGTCTTTTTTACAGATTTTATTTTAAAATCTATGGTTTGAACAAGGCTCACATATTCATCAAAAAACCAATCGATATCTTTGTTTGTCGATGCTTTAAGATGCGATCTAAAATCCTGAACAGTAGAAAATTTCAGCTTTCGATTATTGTAAAAATTCTTTACACCTTTATCAATTTCTGCTGTAGATGTGTAGTCTTTTAAATACCTAAAACCTAGGCCAGCAAAATAAGGATTTCCAATTTTTTGATTAAATTTTATAAGAGAATCCTGAGGCGTATCCAGAGATTGATGAATATTATTCCGAGTTACATTTTTGAGTAAAAAATCATACTGATCATTAAACTCCAATTCAGATAAATGAAACCAATTGACAAAAAGAAAATCGCTAACTTTCCCTAAAAGTTTAATATCAGGATAAAATGTTTTGACATAATCCATGACCAATCCCATTTGAATGGCATTAATCATCCAAGCATCATCACGTGTATTGATCAACAGCGTATTCTTAAGATACTTGGCCGTAACGGCTTTGACTATTTTGATGTCATACAAAAATCCATCAGGATAGGGTGCAATAAATTTTGGCAACTGGTTAAGGCCGTAAACCGGTGCTATTTGGTAGTCCTGCTCCGAAACAACCAAATTTTCGAATGGATAAGGACCAAGTTTGTTATGCAGGTATTCTAGAACCCGATAACCAATTAAGGATTGTATTTGTGGCTGCAATCCATCGGACTGGATATTAGTCAGTAATCGCCCATATTCTGTGGACGTTTTTTCAAAATTAGATTTCTTTAACAAATGAACATCCGTATCGACAACCAATTGATGCTGATAATCGATATAGTTGTAGGCTTTATCTTCGTATTCTTTGGCTTCTGTTTTTGAAAGACTAGTAATTAAATCATATCCTTTCGGATAACCAAATTTCAAAGTTAAATCTATTGCCTGTTGAGGCATGTCAAAAACTTTTCGATGAGAATAGACGTACCATTTGTTTTTGTAAAAGGCTGGTTTTAATAGCCAGTATTTTAAGGTTATGCCCTCTTTACTAACACCAAAATTGGTAAATTTCGCATCTGGAATGACAACATTGTAGTCAACATCTATTGAAAAAGTTTCTCCAGATTCCAAAGGTTTTGGTAGTTTGATTTGAATAACATCAGGATATTTTGCAGGTCGTTTCCAAATCAAGCTATCGCCTTTATGACCTAAAGAGTGAATTGTTGTGCCCCCTCTCTCTCTTTTGCTTGCAAAATGAAACTTTCTGACAAATTCCTCTGAAAAGGATTGAGCCAAAGCACTGCTTTTGTCAGAAAATGCATTGACCCAGTCGTACAAATAGATCTGATTCAGCTGTTCTCCAGTTGAATTTTTAAAGTCAATTTTTTGAGATATCTTTAGGGTTTTTCCATCTTCTAACAACCTGACATCCACATCCATTCTGTGTTGTGCATGTAGGGAGAAACAGGCAATTAAGCTAAAAAGAATTAGACAAAACGTTTTCAATGGACAACTACAAATTTTTGAACTTTAGCATATTGCGTTTTTAAATAGTAAATCCCATTAGAAAGCGCGGAGACATCAACCTTGGTAATTTCTGATGAAACGTTCTTGGTTAAGATTTGTTGTCCTAATGAATTATATATTTCTATTGAATTTATTCTCTCTAAAAATGAAAGATTTAATTTAACCGTAAGACTTTCGTCCGTGACATTTCCATCAGGAAAACTAATGGGATTTTCGACTGAAAAATCATTTGAACTTAGGAAAGTCTGATTCAGTTGAATGTCCATTACCAATGGTAAATGGTCGCTCATATTCCATAACAAATTTCTTGTGTTCTGAGTGTAAGGACCAGTACAACTGCTATCGCTAATGTTATCATTATAACAGTTTCCGTTATTTCCATAGGTTTGATAAGAATTTGGAACATAAAAGACCTCATTGGTGGCATCTAAAAGATTTCCAGACACAAAAATAAAATCGAATCTATCATCCAAACCTCCTCCTGAACCAAAATCGTTAAATGGATTGTTGCTTGTTCGCGTACTTTGGGTATGAACTGCAGAAAAGGTAGAATTGGTATTCCAATCCCCTAGTTGATTTATCGGATCGTTCATAGGAATGATGGTGTTTCCGATAAACAACTGCTGAAATCCACTTTCGTTCGCAGAATAAAAATTAAAATCGCCAGCAAAGATCACATTGGCATCTGAGCTCAAATTTGAGTTGATGTAGTTGGTAAAATCCTGTGCCATGTTAAAGCGTATTTGTTCATTAGAACTGCCTTGACTTGCCTTAAAATGTGCCACAAAACATTCCAAGATTATTGGATTAGTTTGTTGTTGTGTGGTTTTAGCCTTCAATTGGTAGCGGTTTATATCCCTTAACGACGTTTGAATATTGTCGGTTAATTCCAAAGAAAATTTAGTTGAATTGTAATACAACATTACGTTAATCGTTCCGCCGTTTCCAGAAGTATTGAATACAAAGGGCGCAGCAGAATAAGTATTAGACGAATAGTTGAGAGATTGATTTAAAATCAAATTCGAGCCAGCGTTGTCTTGAAGTTCAGCAACCATAAATATGTCAGGCTGAATGGGGTTTAAGATGTCTCTTAGGATCAACTCTCTATTGGCAGGTGGTGCTTCAGGAAAATCCAACAAATTATAAAACATTAGTCTTGCGGTGTCTTGAGACCAAGAATTTATACCAATTAGAACAATACTCAATGTCATCAAATACTTCATCCTCATTCTATCATTTTTAGTTTAAATATTTGGACTCAGGTCGTTATCGTTATAGAATTCGTCTAGAATCTTTACAACTTCATCTTCATGATCGACTAACGAAATTAAATCTAAATCCTTTTCGCTGATGGTTTCAAATTTATCACAAAGCGTATTTTTAATCCAATCTAACAAACCTGACCAAAATTCTTTGCCTACAAGTATGATCGGAAATCTTGTACTTTTAAAAGTTTGAATAAGTGTAACCGCCTCAAAAAATTCGTCCAAAGTTCCAAAACCGCCAGGCATAACCACAAAGCCCTGGGAATATTTGATAAACATTACTTTTCTTACAAAGAAGTAGTGAAACTCAAGGTTTTTATCATCGTCTATATATGGATTGTCATGTTGTTCAAAAGGTAAATCGATGTTAAGTCCGACCGACGTTCCTCCTACTTCATGTGCACCTTTGTTACCTGCCTCCATAATCCCTGGACCACCGCCAGTAATCACGCCATAACCCTGCTCTACAATTTTGTTCGCCACTCTTTGCGCCAATTGATAATAAGGGTTATCGGGTTTCATTCGAGCAGAACCAAAAACTGAAACACAAGGGCCAATTTGCGACATTCGTTCATAGCCGTATACAAATTCTCCCATTATTTTGAACAATGCCCAACTGTCGTTTGCTTTGATTTCGTTCCAATTTTTAAAATGCTTTTTTATTTTCATGGTGTATTGGTTTTATTATTCATTTAATACTGTTGTTGCCAGTGAATCTATTGTTTCTTTTGTCTCTTTTGTCATTGTTGTTGATTATAAGTAGAAGATATTTTCAAATTAACTCATTTTCAAATCTTCAAATTCAAATACAATCCCACTAAATTGATACATTAACATATTTATACATTGCTACACTAATACATTGTTACATTAAAACCTTATTACATTAATAAATTCATTTCAACTCTGCTTTCAAAAACTTTGCCGTATGGCTTTTTTTATCTTTTACAAGTTGTTCTGGTGTACCTTTAGCGACCAATTGTCCACCAGCTTGTCCTCCTTCGTAGCCAATATCAAAAATATAATCGGCCATTTTAATCACATCTAGATTGTGTTCTATGATCAATACCGTGTTGCCTTTGTCCACTAATTTATTTAAAACATTCATCAATACACGAATATCTTCAAAATGAAGACCGGTAGTTGGCTCGTCCAAAATATAAAATGTATTTCCTGTAGAACGTTTGGACAGCTCTGTCGCTAGTTTGATTCGTTGTGCCTCCCGAAAGTGTAGTGCTTTGTTGTCCTAAGGTGATGTAGCCTAAACCAACATCTTTAAGTGTTTTTAGTTTTCGGTAAATCTTAGGAACAGGTTCAAAAAAATCTGTAGCCTCGTCGATGGTCATTTCTAAAACATCGCTAATTGTTTTCCCTTTATACCTGATTTCCAAGGTTTCTCGATTAAATCGTTTGCCTTGGCACGTCTCGCATTCCACATAAACATCAGGTAAAAAATTCATTTCGATGACTCTCACTCCTGCTCCACCACATGTTTCGCAACGGCCACCTTTAACATTAAAACTAAAACGTCCAGGTTTATACCCTCTAATCTGTGCTTCTGTTGTTTTTGCAAACAAGTTTCGTATTTCGCTAAAAACACCTGTGTAAGTCGCTGGATTAGAACGTGGTGTGCGTCCAATTGGTTTCTGGTTGATATCGATTACTTTATCCAAATTGTCCAAACCTTTGATACTCTTAAAAGGCAAAGGCTCTTTAACACCATTAAAATAATGGTTGTTTAAAATAGGATACAAAGTCTCGTTGATAAGCGTCGATTTTCCACTTCCTGACACTCCAGTGACTAGAATCATTTTTCCTAAAGGAATTTTGATGCTTACATTTTTAAGATTGTTGCCTTTGGCACCAATTAAGTGTAAAAACTTTCCATTGCCCTTTCGGCGTATCTTTGGAACTTCAATTTCTTTTTCACCATTAAGGTATTGAGCAGTTTCTGTATGTTGTGCTAAGACTTCTTTTGGAGAACCTTGACTGATAATTTCTCCGCCATTTTTTCCAGCCAAAGGTCCAATATCGATGATATGGTCTGCGCTTAGCATCATGTCTTTATCATGCTCCACGACCAGAATAGAATTGCCAATATCCCTGAGGTAAAGCAACGAGTTGATCAATTTCTGATTATCACGCTGATGTAATCCAATACTAGGTTCGTCCAAAATATAAAGCACACCAACTAACTGAGAACCAATCTGTGTAGCAATTCGAATGCGTTGAGCTTCGCCACCAGAAAGGGTTTTTGAACCTCTGTTTAGGTTTAAATAGGTTAAGCCCACATCAATTAAAAACTGTAAACGAGTTTTTATTTCTTTTATAATTTCTTCACCTATTTGAAGTTCTTCCTTGGAGAGTTTGTTCGGTAATTCAGAAATAATATCAAACAACTCCAAAATATCTTTGTTGATGTAATCTGCAATGGTTTTTCCATCAATTTTGAAATGAAGTGCCATGGTATTCAAACGGCTTCCTTGACACGACGGACATTTGATTTCGTCCATGTATTTTTTTGCCCAGCGCCGTAACGACGTAGATACATTTTTGTCGTTATAGGTTTGTTCGATAAACTTCGCCACACCTTCAAAATCATACTTATGCTGAATATCCATTTTTAAAGATTCGTTATACACTTTAAAACTGGCACTACCACCGTGAAGAATAATTTCTAAAGCCTCGTCGGGAATTTTACTTATGGGATCGGACAACTTGAAGTCGTAATGCAAAGCTATTTCTTTCAGCTGTTTAAATACCCAATTGCTTTTTGCTTTACCATGAGGCTCAATACCTCCATTATTGATGGACAATCCCTTGTCTGGAATAATACGATCTAAGTTTATAACTTGCTTCTGCCCTAGACCATTACAATCAGGACAAGCCCCTTTTGGGGAATTAAAAGAAAAATTATTTGGTTCTGGATTTGGATATGCTATTCCTGTGGTTGGACACATGAGTTCTCGACTAAAATAAACGGGAACATTGTCTTTATTGCCAATGACCATAATGGTATTTTGCCCTAAAGCCATTGCCGTAGAGATGCTTTGCATTAATCGTGTAGTCAAGGATGGTTTGTCTTCTACCTTTAGTCTATCCACAACAATTTCTATGTCATGTGTTTTGTAGCGATCTGTCTTTAAACCTTTTACTATCTCTTTGATTTCACCATCAATTCTAACTTTTAAATACCCTTGCTTGGCAATTTGTTCAAAGAGTTCTCTGTAATGGCCTTTTCTTGAACGTACTTTTGGCGCTAAAAGATATATAGCCTGACCTTCAAAATCGTTTAAAATTTTATTTAAAATTTGTTCGTCGGTATAACTCACCATTTTTTCGCCAGTGTTGTAACTGTATGCCGTTCCAACACGAGCAAATAAAAGCCTCAAGAAGTCATAAATTTCGGTTATTGTCCCCACGGTACTTCGTGGACTTCGACTGGTTGTCTTTTGTTCAATAGCAATTACTGGAGAAAGGCCATCAATTTTGTCTACATCAGGACGTTCCAAATTTCCTAAAAATTGTCGCGCGTAAGCGGAAAAGGTTTCTATATAACGCCTTTGACCTTCGGCATAAATGGTATCAAAAGCTAAAGAAGACTTTCCAGAACCAGACAAGCCTGTAATAACTACGAGCTTATTTCTAGGTATGCTAACATCAATATTTTTAAGGTTATGAGCTCTTGCACCTTGAACAAGAATAGATTCCTCTGCTTTCAAAAATTTTTCATTTAGTGAAAGCTACAAATCTAATTAATGCGTGTTAAATGACGTCTTGTAAATCTTATAATTAATCTTAAAAACTTAATAACTTATGCTGTTCAATTTATTTTTGATAAAATATAGCTGAATACTAAACACTATTCCAAAGATTAATGCTGAATAAATGACGATATTAGAAAAATTATAGTTTAAATTGAAACTTGGCAAACTGAAATCCAAACTAAAACTAGGCAACTTAACATAGTCTAATGGAATCAAGCTGCTTTGGCCATCGGAATTGATCATGAAAAAGATAAGCATTGAAGCAAATGCAATGCCAATGAGAAATTTTACCGGTGTCGATAAAACAGGTTTATATACCGAGAGCGGCTTGCTCTCCAAAGCCTCAATCTTTGACATGAGATTGTCGGTAAAGTTGATCGAAGGCTTTTCTGTTCCTAAATGCTTAAAAGCATCTTTTAAAAAATCGTCGGTATGCATTTTATCTTCTTTCATATCTCGCTATTATTTCAGGTTCAATATTTTGTTTCATAATTCCCATTAACTTTTGTCTTCCTCTATGGATTTTCACTTTCACCGTATTTGGTGCTTGTTTTACAATCTCCGATATTTCTTTAAGCGATAATTCTTCAAAGTAAAACAAGGTTAATAAAAAACTAACATCACCAGGTAGTAAATCTAAGCATTTTTTAATATTTACATTCAATTCTTCATTTTCCATTTGCAATAAGACATTATCTACCGATTTTATATAATGTTCTGTAGTTTCATTGATAGAAATTTCATCAAATTTAGACTTATGTCGCCTTAGTTCGTCCAAACAAGTATTATAAGCAACCCTGTACACCCAAGAGGAAAATTTCGATTTTCCTTTAAACTTGCTCAAACTTTTATATATCTTAATAAATGTATCTTGAGACATTTCCTCTGCCAAGTCTCTGTTTTTCATAAGTCTAAGTGCCAAAGTAAAAACCAAATCCTTGTACATATCTACAATTTTTGAAAAGGCTTGAGTATCACCATTCAAAACTTGTTCTATGATTTGTAAATCTCTAGATGTATTCATTATTGGTTTAGACGTGAATAATAGATTCTAGGTTACAATTTAAACTAAAAAAAAGTTTTTTCATTTTTTCTGTAACCTAATTTCGAAAAGCTACGTCTTAAGGGTGAATCAATAATTTTTAAAAAACAGAACAATGGAAGAAGCAATCGTAATGATAATCATATTCGGAACTATATTTGGAACCGTTTATTTACACTACTCTACAAGACACAAAGAAAGACTTGCACTTATTGAAAAAGGCGTTGATGCCAGTATTTTTGTGAGAAGCAAGAAAAGTGCTACAGCACCAACTTGGAAAATATTTGTTGTAAATGCAGCATTACTTTCCATGGGAATTGGTATCGGAATTTTTCTTGCCGGTTTACTACATCAAGTTATTGGCTTAGATCAAGAAATCGCTTACCCTGGCTCTATTTTTACCACAGCTGGATTAGGCTTATTTGCTGGATTTAAGATTACTAGCGCTATTTTGGACAAGGACTAGAAGGTCCTCCCTAAATCCCTCCGAAGGAGGGACTTTTTCAACAAAGAAACCCTTTCAAATGAAAGGGTTTCTTTGTTAGTATGCTGGCGTAAGTCATTACTTATGAGTAATTTAAGAATATACTTTATGCTATTCGTAAATCTCTTCCAGACTAAGAATAAAGACGTATTCCTTTGCTATTTCTTTAAGCTGCTCAAAGCGGCCTGATGCACCACCATGACCCGCATCCATATTGGTATCTAGAAATAAAAAATTATCGTCGGTCTTTACGTCTCTAAGTTTGGCTACCCATTTAGCAGGTTCCCAATATTGTACTTGAGAATCGTGTAAACCTGTGGTGACCAAAAGATGAGGATATGCTTTTGCTTCAACATTATCGTAAGGCGAATATGATTTCATGTAATCGTAAAACTCCTTTTCATTTGGATTTCCCCATTCGTCATATTCTCCGGTTGTTAAAGGAATCGAATCGTCCAACATGGTTGTAATCACATCGACAAATGGCACCGCTGCGACAACGCCATGGTATAACTCTGGTTTCATGTTTAAAATAGCTCCCATCAACAAACCGCCGGCGCTCCCGCCATAAGCATACAAATGTTCGGCTGAAGTATATTTTTGTTCAATTAAATACTCTGAACAAGCCATGAAGTCTGTAAACGTATTCTTTTTATGAAGCAGTTTGCCATCATCGTACCATGCTCTTCCCATATATTCTCCTCCTCGAACATGTGCAATGGCATATACAAACCCGCGATCCAACAGACTCAATCGAACTGTCGAAAAATACGGGTCTGATGTCGAACCGTATGAACCGTAAGCATATTGAAAAACTGGATTTTTGCCATCCAATTTTAAACCTTTTCGATACACCAAAGACATTGGCACTTTTGTGCCATCCTGTGCCGTTGCCCAAACGCGTTTAGACTCATAATCGTTTTTATCAAAGGTCCCACCTAGAACTTCTTGTTCTTTTAAAACCTTCTTTTCCTTGGTCGCCATGTTAAAGTCTATTATAGAAGAAGGAGTTGTCATCGAATTATATGCATAGCGCAATATTTCAGTTTCAAAATCTACATTTGTCGAGGTATAAGCCGTATAAGTTTCACTTTCAAAAGGCAGGTAATAATCTTCGGATGAATTATCCCAAGGCTTAATCCAAATTTTACTTAAACCTTCGGCCCTTTCACTTACCACCAAATAGTTCTTAAAAATATCAACCCCTTCTAATAAAACATCTTTACGATGAGGAATGACATCAACCCAGTTTTCCATCGACGTTTTATCAACCGGTGTTTTCATGAGTTTGAAGTTTTTTGCATCGTCTTTGTTGGTAACAATGTAAAATTGGTCTTCAAAATGACTCATACTGTATTCCAATCCTCTTTGTCTTGTTTGAATCACTCTAAAATCACCATCTGGATCGTCCGCTTTTAAGACATGATATTCTGTTGTAAGCGTACTGTAATTTACAATGACGATATATTCCTGAGATTTGGTTTTATAAACCGCAGTGCCGAAAGTGTCATCATCTTCCTGATACACAAGATCATCTTGAGTTTCGCCTAACCTATGCTTATAAATTTGAAATGACCTTAATGTAACCGGATCTTTTTTGGTATAAAACAAGGTTTTATTATCACTTGCCCAAGTAGAAGAACCTGAAATGTTAGGGATGTTTTCTTCTAAAATAGCATTGGTTTCCAAATTTTTGATGTAAAGCGTGTATTGTCGTCTCCCAACCGTATCCACGCCAAAAGAGACCATCTTGTTATCTGGACTGATGTTTAAACCCGTTAAGTTGAAAAAATCATGACCTTCAGCCATTTTATTACAATCAAAAAGCAATTCTTCCTGTGC
>JAUIFC010000292.1 GCA_030429455.1 Bacteroidia bacterium
TTATTGAAAACAACCTTCAACCCAAAATAGATAGTCGAAACCAGAATAGAAACGGGATTGGTTTAGAAAACATACAATCGAGGTATGAACTTTTTACAAATAAAAACTGTGAGATTATAAAAAATGAAAAGATATTTGCCGTTAAACTTCCACTACTCCAACTACAAAACTAAATGACATGAAAGCCATAATTATTGAAGACGAAAAACCTGCCGCAAGACGATTGTTAAAACTGTTAAGCAATTATGACCTTGATATTGTAACAACTTTGCACAGTTTGAATGATGCCAAAAATTGGTTATCCTCAAACACTCATCCAGATTTAATTTTCTTGGATATTCAGTTGAGCGATGGTCTTTCATTCGAACTTTTTAAAGATCAAAACATCTCTTCTGCCATTATTTTCACCACGGCTTACGACGAATATGCTTTAAAAGCCTTCAAACTAAATAGCATTGATTATCTTTTGAAACCTATTGACAAAGAAGAACTAAAATCGGCTATTCAAAAATTTAAAGATCAACATAAATCAGTGAGTTTTAATTATGACGATTTGCAATCCATTTTTAATCAAAAAACAGAAGAGAACAACTACAAAGAACGTTTTACTGTAAAAGTAGGCGAACATTTAAAAGTATTTGAAATCAATGAGATTGACTGCTTTTTGAGTCAGCATAAAACTTCATATTTGCTTACAAAAGGTGGTCGAGAATATCCACTTGAAAAAAGTTTGGAAGAGCTTGAAAGTTTACTTTCACCAAAATTGTTTTTTAGAATAAATAGAGCTTATATCATTCATATAAAGGCTATTAAAGATATCATTAGTTACTCCAATAGCAGATTGAGAGTGGTTCTTAACCAAGAAATTGATGAAGTCTTGATTGTTAGCCGAGAGCGTGTTAAAGACTTTAAGGCTTGGCTAGAAGGTTAAGGCATTCTTTCCAGAATTTACCTCAGCGATAATCTATCGACAAAGGAATTTCAAGACTATTGCTTTATAATTTTAAAGGTTTGATTTTCTATTCTTAATAGATAGATGCCATCAGTTAAATCAGAAATATTAAGCGTATTAGAATAGTTCAATTCTTTTTGTAAAATCAAAATTCCATTTAAATCAAATAATTTCACTTTGCCAAATTTATTTAAAGAAGATTCTATCTTCAGTATGTTTTTAGCAGGATTAGGATAAATTTTAAATTGATTAAAAGCTTCTGATTCAAACTCTTCAGAATTTAAGGTTGAATTATTTAAAAAAGCATCCATAGATACTGATGGACTGCCATCTGTGTCCCAAGCTCCTTTGGCATAAGACGTAAATGGGCTGTAGGCAATGGGTTCCCAATACAACACGCCTAAGCCTTGGGCTTGTCTGGTTTTTTCGATGGCGTAAACTATGAGTTGATAAGTGATATCTGGTCTTGTGTTAGAAAAACCTATTTCCACAATCATAACGTCTTTGTTATAGGTGTTTTGGACATTTAACATATTCGCATAGGTTTGATCCACAAGCGTTTTCCAATTTTCTTCGACGGGATACAATGACATACCGATGATATCAATATCATTTGCATTTAAGCCATTGTTGAGCAAACCTCCTATATTCCAACTATATAAGCTTTGATCAAAACCATTGGATAAGTGTAATATGGTTTGGATGTTAGGATCAAAAGTTTTGACAGCGTTAGATCCAGCATTGACAAAATTGGCATAATTGGAAAAACCACCTGCCGAAGCTTTTCCAGTTGGCCACAGCATGCCGTCGTTCGTTTCATTTCCAATTTGCACCCATTTTGGTGTTATATTGACCGAAGACAGAGCATTCAGTATATCTGTCGTATGATTTGCAACGGCTGTTTGCAACTCCGACACCGTAAAATTTGACCAACTTGCAGGTTTATTCTGCTGTCCTGGATCGGCCCACCAATCGCTGTAATGAATACATATCATAATATCGAGTCCCTCGGCTTGAGCTAATTGCGCTTTTATCACCATATCATCTATATCGCACCATCCATTGGCCTGAGAATTATCTGGATCTACCCAAACCCGTAACCGCACAGCATTTAAATCATAGTCTTTTAGTAATGGCATCAATTGCATTGAATTTCCGTCATTATCTTGCCAAGTATAACCCTGAGATTCCATCTCTGTCATCCAACTGATGTCCGCCCCTTTGGCAATTGGAAATGACGTAAAATTATATGGAACAGTGTTTTGAGTGGTTAATAATGGCGTATTCCAATAGCCAGCGTTGGCGAGCTCTGCCCAAGAATTTGTATACAGCCTAGCGACAACTTGGTAATAATGTCCATTAGGTAATTCTGATGATAACGGCTGAATGGTTCCCACAAACAAATTCAAATTGCGTTGCACATCTGTTCCTGAAGGTTCATTTTCTAAAGAAACGCCATCAACAGTTCTTACAAAATTGTTATTGGCATCTAATTCTTCCAAACCTATGTACAAATTATTCCCAGGACTTCCGGGCTGACTGGTGTATTTGACATCAATTTGCAAATCTCCTCCTAGTAAATCACTGATTTCTAATGGATTTGTATAAGATTCGATCTGAATGCTTTGCGCATTGGAAACAGATACAAACAGCACTAAAATGAATGCAACTATTGATTTCATGTTTTTTCTTTTTGACTTAATTATTCAGCTTTAAATGGCCCGATAACTTTGAATTTTTAGCTTTTGCTGAAATGCTAATACTTTTAGAATTTGGCTGAGTTTTCATCAAAATTGAAGCTATTCCAGCTTCAATTTGGATTGGATTATCACCTATTAGTTCGGCATCTCCGGATATTTCAAATTCAATTTCATCCTTA
>JAUIFC010000293.1 GCA_030429455.1 Bacteroidia bacterium
CCCGTGGGCACAGGTTACAGCAGGATTATTACAAAAGAAAAAAAAGCTGATGAAAAAGACGAGCCTAATCCACCCAAGACTACCAATAATCCTAATTCAGGGATATATAAAGTACTATTTGAATTTTATTCTGAAGATTTGGATGAAGAAGCATATTTAGATGATGTGTCTATTCCTGGTACTATTGTGGCAGATCCAAACGATTGTAGTATTCTACAAGCAGCGATTGATGCAGATGGTGATAACATTGCAGATGTTGACGACGATTATCCAAACGATTCGACAAAAGCATCAAATAATTATACGCCATCATTAAACGATTTCTACACATTGGCATATGAAGACTTATGGCCTGGCCAAGGTGACTATGATTTTAATGATTTGGTAGTAGATTACAACTTTAATGAAATAACAAATGGCGACAATGAAGTTGTAGAAATTGTAGCAACTTTTTATGTAAGGGCAGTAGGTGGTGCTTATAATAATGGATTTGCTATCCAGTTTGACAATTTAACTCCTTCCGATATTGCTTCGGTTACGGGACAGAGCATCACAGGAAATCTTTTTAATATTGCTGGTAATGGTACTGAGAATGGTCAGTCTCTTGCAGTAATCCCAGTTTTTGATAGCCATGAGAATGTAATTAATAGAGTAGGTGGTTCTATGTACAATACTATACCAACTAACGGAACTGGAATATCTGACACTATTACATTGGTAATTACATTGAATAATCCAGTTGCATCTGTAGGAAACGCTCCTTATAATCCTTTCCTAGTAGCAAACCAACAAAGAGGTGTTGAAATTCATTTAGCAGATAAAATACCAACAGATTTGGCGGATACTTCTCTTTTTGGAACTTTAAAAGATGATACCAATGTAGGAGCTGGTAAATACTACAAAACAGAAAACAACCTGCCATGGGCGATGAATATCACTACTCAGTTTAAGTATCCAATAGAAAAAGAAGATATTACAGGCGCATATTTAAACTTTGCGAATTGGGCGCTATCCAACGGAATCAATTTTTCAGATTGGTATATTAACGAAGATGCTGGTTACAGAAATAATGCTGTAATTTTTAACAACAATTAATTTTTAAGGTTAATATAATTGATATAAAAGCGGGATTTTTCCCGCTTTTTTTATTTCTAATCATCCCGTCAAATTATTGCTTATCAATAGTTGCTATTTACGTTATCTTTTACTCCTCTTGTACAAAATAGTTCCAATATTTTATTCAAAAGGTAACATATTACCTGTCGAATAGACAAACCAAATCAAATACATCACGTAAATAAGGAGTGCAATGGAAGATCATAAAGAGGAAAATAAAATGCTATGGAAGATAGCAGGTTTTAAACAGGACATCATAGAAAATTGTAAAGCCGATGGTCATCACGCTACAATGATAGGTATTTTGCTTATCGTCGTTGGAGTTTATGCCGCAATTGCATGGTCTATTTTTTTCTTATCTGTGGTCAACGATTTGATTTTTGCCATTCCACTAGGATTATTTATGGGCTTGTTTATTTTCTTTTTAGATAGAGCGCTTATTTCCTCATTAGCCAAGTCGAAACAAAATTTTTCTTTTCAGTATTTGGCTTCTGCGGCATTTAGATTGATGTTGGCTATATTAATTGGCTATGTTTTAGCAGAGCCAGTCGTTAACGCCATTTACCACAGAGAAATCGAAAGAGAAGCACAAGTCTTAATCACAGAAAAAAATAAAGAGCTCAAAGATAAACTTGAAAACGAATACGGCGCTGAGATTGCTACACTAAACACGAGAAAAACAGAATTACAAGCACAACTTGAGACTTATCAAGCTAGTTATACAAATGCATCGGAAGCTTTTGCTAAAGAAATGGATGGCACAGGCGGTTCAGGTAATGTGGGATACAAGCAAATCGCTCAAAAAAAAGAAGGTTTGCTAAAGACGGCCAAAGAAAATTATGAAACGCAATTAGAAATAATTCAGCCTAAAATTGATGCTGCAGATTCTCGTATCGCCAAAATAGAAACAGAAATCACTTCAAAATACGATCAATTTAAAGCAGAGACTTCCGAAATAGGGCCTTTGCTCAAAACAGAAGCCTTAGAGTCTTTAAAGTTGAAAGATGAAACGGGCAGTTTAAAGTATAAACATTGGTTATTACTCTCCATTTTGGTACTCATTGAGCTATCAGCCTTTATTGTCAAATTGATTTACTCTACAAAAAGCTATTCGGAAACCATTCATAATCTCAATCAGGAAGAGCGTCATTTAAGAAGTATTCAAAAAGAAGTGGCTTTAGAAAAACAACGTTTGTTTAAACAAGAAGCAGTAAAAAATGAAGAGCAACTCATTCAAACTTTTTTTGCAGATACCGAACCTGCCAACAAGGAACGCTTTGTACGGTTAATGGAAGACTGGAAATCTAAAAACTACAGTTACAACAAATTGTGGTTAAAGTTTAAAGAAGACTTTACCTTTTTCAGGTATTAAATCTTGATTCAAGCTTTTTAAGTTAATACCACAACAAGTTTTTTAGTTTTAAAATTCATTTTAGCATTCATTATTTTTTGATTTGTATTGGTAAATCAAGTCATCATTGTCAATCCTAGTTTTGATTGAAGTTGTTTGCTTTTTTTCAATGTACGTTTTTTGTTTTCCTCTATAATCTCAATACTATTTAGGTCTTCATCAGGTTTCTGCCTTGCAAGATGGAGATTTACTTTATGGTAGTGTTCTGATTAAAGTCTTTTACTTTATCCAATAAAATTAGTTTTCAAGTTATAAATGGTATAACACGTTCGGAATTACAATTTGGTACCCTTGT
>JAUIFC010000072.1 GCA_030429455.1 Bacteroidia bacterium
AGCTATTTGCTTGAGGATACACAAATTCGTTTCCAGTATCATCAATTAAAACAACATTACTTATAATGTATTTTAATTCATTTATGTTAAAGGATTCATTCCCGTTTTTATCATAAGTTGTTGAATTTAAATCTAAACGAGTGTCTCCAACGACATTTTTAAATTCCAGTTGAATGGTGCCAACTTCATCGTCATTATTACAAGACATGATGATGAATGCTAAAAAAATGGCAATAGTCAAATGTTTTAATAGGTTGTTCATAGCTAATTTAATATTAAGACCAATATATCTTTATCTCCTTTGTTTTCAGTAATTTGGTTGTCGCTGCTCTCACTACTTCCGACAATAACAACTTTGCTGTTTTTCAGTTGAACAGCACTTTGTGCAAACTCTAAATCGGAACCGCCGATGTTTGTTTCGTTAATCAAATTTCCATTTTCATCTATAACAATAGACCAAACATCATTTTGTCCAAAATTGTTTGTCACCTGTGTGTCTTGACTTTTCGAAGAGCCACAAACGAGATAATTTCCATTTTGTAAAAGAATAACATCCCTGGCAGATTCGAAATCAGAGCCACCATAGGTGTTTTGCCAAATGGCATTGCCTTCATCATCAAATTTAACCAACCAAAAATCGGCATTGCCTTTAAAGTTAGTAACATCGCCATCATCACTCCTCGTATCTCCAGCCATGATGAAATTACCATCTAAGGTTTGTTCGACACTGTATGCAATATCGATACTGCTCCCACCAAAATTATTTTGCCAAAGCATATTGCCTTGTAAGTCCACTTTTACTGCCCAAAAATCATAACTACCTTTTGGATTGGTGATGTCAAAATCATTACTTTCGGAATTTCCAATCATAATCAAACTGCCATCGCTGGTTTCGATGACATCATACGACCTGTCATTATTGCTACCGCCAAAATATCTTCGCCATTCGGTCTGCCCAAAACGATTGACCTTAACACCCCAAAACTCTCCAACACCATGTTTTTCAAACAGACTTTTTGGTCGTTCTGATTCGCCATTATCGTTGCCCGAACCACCACTGGCGCTTACATCCAAAAATCCAGTGATAAAAAATCCGCCATCAATAGTTTCTATAACAGAATGACTACGGTCGTTTCCTGAAAAACCAATAGACTTTTCCCAAACAATGTCTCCTTCAGAGCTCAATTTTAACGCCCAAAAGTCATGAAATCCAGAGTTGTTGGACACATCACCATCGTTACTTCGAGAAAATCCTGTGACCAGAAATCCACCATCAGTTGTTGTGATGATGCTTTGACCTCTATCATCGTTGCTTCCACCGAATGTTTTTTGCCATAAAATATTCAATTCTAAATCAAGTTTTATAAGCCAATAATCACTATCGGTAGATAGTTTGTTTTCTACATCGCCATCATTGCTTTGGGTAAATCCAAGTATAGCGATGTTAGCATCTGGTGTTTCGACCACAGAAAGGGCATCATCTTGTTGACTTCCGCCAAAGGTCTTGGCTAGATCCAGTTTATTTTCAAATTCTAAGCTTGGAGCATCGTTCTGATCGGTATCATCAGATGGATTGCATGCAGATAAAAATAGAACAAGTAAACAAAAAGCGAATGTTATTGGTCTCATTTGACAATCAATCTTTTATTTGTGCTATTGTTGATGTTTACAATGTATATTCCCGCTTGTAAATGCGCTATATTGATGTGTTTTTTTGGTTGATTTAAACCATGTTCATCATAAACGAGTTTTCCTAAATGATCGTAAATTTTTATTTCATTGATGACGTTATTTTCAACTGAAATATTAACAACATTACGCGTTGGATTCGGAAATACCTTTAATCCATCAAGTTGATTGGGTTCAGGTAAAGATAAATTTGCATCTCTTACCAGAAAAAAGCCTGAATTTATATCGCTTAACACAATATTTCCGCTGTTAAAAAATGGATATGCATTCCATAGTCCACTAAAGGATAAGTTGTTATTTGCAGGAAAAGAATCAAAAAAAGCCACTTCTGTAATGTTTTGATTTACAATATCTGTAACATCCAATATTCGTAAACCGGCACTATAACTGGAAAGGTAATATAATCCATTGTGAACATATCCATTATGATCGATAGAAGGATTGTTTGCCGAGTATTCCATAAACACAACTGGGTTATCGAGGTCTAACAAATCAAAGACGATTGTTCGGGTATTAAACCCAAAATTGATTTCATCCAACTCGTCACCTAAAAGCAAAAAGCGCTCATCTTCGGTAAGCCAAGCTTGATGCGTATATCCAATATTGGAATAAGAAATCGTAGAAATATTGGTAATGTTCGATTTGTCAGAAACATCTAAAATCACCAATTCGTCTTCATTACTGCCTATGTATATTTCGTTTCCAACATAATCGTTATCTGGTCCGCTGTAGGTAAGTATTTGAGCATCATGCGAATAAAAATCGTCACTATATCCGCCGGCAAAAACAGGATTTAAAGGATTTGATATGTCCACAACATGTGGACCTCCGTTAAAAGTTTGAGAGCCAACAGCGTAGGCGTAAGGCTGATTGGGGTTTATCGCCACGTTATGTGCGTTTCCAAACCCATTGTAATGAGCATCGGACGTAAAGGTTTGAGGTGGATTGGTGACATTTCTAAGTTTTGTAAGGTCAAAAACTTGCATGCCATGACCAGATGCTTCACTCACGACTAAAGCAAAATTGTTATAAACTTTAATATCTCTCCATTGGCTAGGTGATGTATGCGTAGGAAGTTTTCCTAAATATACAGGCGATGTAGGTTGGGAAATATCGATAAATGCCGTCCCGTTGTTAAGACCAACAATGGCGTATTCCTTGCCATCAAGAGGATCTGTCCAACCCCAAGAATCATTTCCTGATGAAGCATTCAAAAGGTTTAAATCGAAATGCGCTAACAAATCATATCCGCTACATGGAAAACTTCCAGCAAAACCATTGTTACATGGGGATTGTGCGAAATTTAAAAATGGTAAAATCAGTAAGAAATAGCTAAAATGTTTCATCCAAGGCTTATAAAATGTAGTTTTGCAAAAAATTATTTTGAAATGCTTGATTTTCACAAAAATAGTAAAACTCGCTTAACAGAATTAGGAGAATTCAATCTTATAAATCATTTAACAAGTCAGTTTAGTATCAAGCAGGCTTCATCACTATTGGGCATTGGAGACGATGCAGCAATTTTAAAACCTAACAAGCCAATAGTCGTCAGTACAGATCTGTTGATTGAAGGCATTCATTTCGATCTAGCCTATATGCCGTTAATGCATTTAGGTTACAAATCAGTCATGGTTAACTTGTCGGACATATATGCCATGAACGCTAAGGCAACGCAAATTACCGTTTCAATTGCTTGTTCAAATCGTTTTACAGTGGAGGCGCTTGAAGACCTTTATGCAGGCATTCATAAAGCTTGCGAACTATATGGTGTCGATTTAGTTGGTGGCGATACGACTTCGTCTATTAAAGGCTTACAAATTTCAGTAACTGCTATAGGAGAAGCAAATGAAGAAAAAATCGCTAAAAGAAGTGGTGCGCATGAAAACGACCTATTAGTCGTTTCTGGAGATTTAGGAGGTGCATTTATGGGGCTTCAGGTTTTAAAACGTGAAAATGAAGTTTTTAAGGTTAACCCAAACAATCAACCGGACTTATCGGAATATACTTACATCATCGAACGGCAGCTTAAACCTGAAGCTCGAAAGGACATTCCTGAATTGCTAGAAAAGTTAGAAGTTGTACCTACTTCTATGATCGATATTAGTGATGGATTGTCTTCTGAAATTTTACATATTTGCAATGCTTCTAAAGTCGGCGTGAGCCTGTATGAGGAAAAATTACCTTTAGATCCTACAGTGATTTCGAGTTGTGAAGAATTTAATCTTGACAGTACTACTGTCGTCCTCAATGGTGGCGAAGATTATGAATTGTTGTTTACAGTTAAGCAGGAAGATTACCCGAAAATTAAAGCAAATCCTAGTTTAAGTGTTATTGGTCATATGACTAAACAAGACCAAGGTTGTCATTTGATTACAAGAGCAAACCAAAGTATTCCGCTGAAAGCAAGAGGTTGGAATGCCTTGGAAGATGAAGATTAATTTGATTCTAAAATTTTTTGATAGTATTGAAATAGAATGATAGAAGTTCAAGTTTTTTTAAGCATGTTTTTTTGATTTAGATGGAATATTCAGTATTGAAAGATAAAGTTTTAAGCTTAAAATCCGATGAAGATTTTAGTAGTTTGGCTTTAGAAATTTTTAATTTTCAATATGAAAATAATGCCATTTACCGAAGGTTTTGTGATTACTTAAATGTTGTTCCAAAAGCTATTCATTCATTAAAGGATATTCCTTTTTTGCCTATAGAATTTTTTAAATCGCATCAAATTCTTAGCGTACAAAATGATATCCAAACGACATTTACAAGTAGCGGAACAACTGGACAGCAAACAAGTAAACATCACCTAACAGATTTGGATATTTACGATAAAATATTTAATCAAATTTTTGAAGATTTTTATGGTAAGGTTGAAGATCTTGTCATTTTAGCACTTTTACCTTCTTATTTAGAAAGAAAAGGTTCGTCTTTAATTTACATGGTAAATGACTTGATCGAGAGAACCAACAATATTGATAGTGGGTTCTATTTGCACAATCAACAAGCGCTTTATGATAAATTGTTGGAATTGGAAGCGAAAAAACAAAAAACACTGTTGATTGGTGTTTCTTTTGCTTTGCTTGATTTTGTCGAACAATTCTCATTGAATTTGAAAACGACCATGGTGATGGAAACTGGAGGAATGAAAGGTAGGCGAAAAGAAATTGTTAGAGAAGAATTGCATAGGCTATTGAAAAATGGCTTTGGGGTGGAAAACATTCATAGCGAGTACGGAATGACGGAGCTCTTGTCTCAAGCTTACTCCAAAGGTCAAGGCGTCTTTGAATTGCCTAGTTCGATGAAGGTTTTTATTAGGGATATTGAAGACCCGTTAACCATTTTTTCTAAAGAGCAAAAAACTGGAGGAATCAATATTATTGATTTGGCAAATATCCAATCTTGTTCATTTATTGCAACAAAAGATTTAGGTCAAATTGTTAAAAAAAATCAGCTCAAAATTTTGGGAAGGTTTGATTATAGTGATGTTAGAGGATGTAACCTATTAACATTTTAAAATTAATATGTTAAAATAAAGTTAACGGATGCAACATTTTTTAGTTTTGAACGTCATATAAGCCTAGGATGAAGTTTTTCATAATAGATTGGTTAGATAATTCAAGGCCCTGACTCGCTCGAGTCGGGGCTTTGGTGTTTTATAGAGTTTTTTAATCTAGTCTTTAGTCAGTATTAAATCTTGTTCCCAATTTGAGCTTGCATCTGGAATGTCGTCGCCTGCTGTTTGTATTCTATATTGTATCAAGCCATCTTCATGTTCTTCGAACATATTAAAGGTGGTATAAACAGTCCCATCAAAATCAGTGAACTCATTGGTTTTCATGATTTTTTCATTTTCATTAATCCATTCCCAAATGCCTGAAAATTTTGTTCCATCTTCAAATTCATATTCATAGGTATTATCAGTTTTGTATTCAACTGTCCCCGATGTAGTATCTGAAATCCATTTCCATTTTCCGCTAAAAATATTAAACTCGATGCCAGAAAGAGGAACAGTAATATTTCCTTGGTCATCAGACTCACAAGAAACTAATGAATTTGCGATACATAATAACATGATCACTACTATTGATTTTAAAGTTTTCGTTTTCATTTTTATTGATTTTAAAATTAGACATTGCAAAGATGTGTTGCTGTCTATTGTTGGCGCTAATCCATTTAGGACAAAACCTAGTACATTTCGGACAATGCTTGTATTTACAAGGGTTTTCAGATGCTTTATAACAACATCTCGCTAGGGTTTTTCCCAAATCGATTGGAAAAAATGCGTGTAAAATAGGAGGGATTTTCTATTCCAACAGCGTAGGCAACTTCGGCAATAGTCGCAAATTTTCTATTCTCTAAATAGCTGTAGGCTTTGGTTAATTTGATTTCTCTTATAAATTGAAGCGACGACATTCCCACAATTTTTTTAAGAACTCTATTTGTTTGTCTTTCGCTCAGAAATAATTTTTCAGCAAACTCTTTCACTGTAAAGTTTGTGTTGTCTATATTGTCTTCAACAACTTTTTTAGCTTTAACTAGAAAATCATTCTCAGTACTAATGGCACTTTCATCTTCTGTATTAAGGTTAGAGTTTTGTCGAACAATGCTATTTTCAATTAAATTTTTTGCTCTGGCTTTGAGCTCATTTCCGCTAAATGGTTTGACGATATAATCGTCTATTCCTAATTGAAGACCTTTTATTTTGTCTTGTTCTTTCGACAAGGCGGTAATCATTATGGTTGGGATATGTTTCCAATTTTCATGCTGTTTGATATGGTTTACAAATTCTATCCCATTCATTTCAGGCATCATGACATCGACCGTAATTATGTCAAACTTTTCTTTTTTTAGAAATTCTATGGCTTCTTTTCCATTGTTTGCTATGGACACTTTATAAAAATCCGATAACAATTGCTGAATAAAATCTGCCATTTCCAAATGGTCTTCAATCACCAAAATATGAGGAATCTTAGCTGTGCTTACATTAAGGTCGGGTCTATTTTCTGTCTCTAAATTATAAGTTTTCTTATTTTCTAAATCTGTTGGTGTTATCGATGATACTTTCACAGGAATGGATAAAAGAAAGCTTGTGCCTCCATTAATTTTACTTTCAACTGAAATTTCACCATTTAAGATATCGACAAATTCTTTTACAAGCGAAAGTCCTATGCCCAAACCTCCTGAGGGTTTTTCCTGACTATCATCTTGAAAATAACGGTCAAATATTTTAGGTAAAGCTTCTTCTGAAATACCTTTGCCAGTATCTGAAATTTTACATATGAGATGTTCATTTTGAACGAATGCTACCATTTTAATCTCACCATTTTTTGGCGTGTGTTTTATGGCATTAGATAACAAATTGGTTAGTATTTTTTCAAGTTTGTTTTCATCTACGTCGTAAGCAGATTCGTCTAGATTAATATCTGCTATCCATTTTATTTTTTTACTTACGGCCAAAGATTCGAATGCAAAAAAGGTCCTTGTGACGAATTTATTAAGGTAAACTGCAGAATAATTAGCTTTTATAAAGCCTTCATCAAGTTTTGATAGGTCTAAAACTTCATCTACCAATTCAATAAGTTTTTGAGTATTGTTGGTTATTTTGTTCAGGTTTCGTTCAGTCCGACTGTAATTTTTTTGGCCTAATTGTTCGATGGCATCTTGAAGTGGGCCATGAATTAATGCCAAAGGTGTTCTTAATTCATGCGATATATTCACTAAGAATCGGGTTCTGTCGCTATTTAGTTTCAGGAGTTGTTTGTTAATTTTTTGGCGCTGTTGTGATCTCCGCCAAAATAGATAACTTAAAAAACCGATAAATATCAGCACAAGCACAACTAAGGCAAGAATGAGTTGTTGCTGTTTAATCTGTGCATTTTTGAGAAGTTCTTCTTGTTTAAGGCTGTTAATTTCTGCTTCCTGTTCTTTTGTTTTGTATTTGGCTTCAGTTTCTCTAAAAATCTCTTCAACTTTAAGTCGGTCCATTTCTTTGACGATACTGTCATACAAAATGTCGATTTCAAGTGCTTCTCTGTAACGGCCAGCTCCTTTATAAGCTTCTACCAACAGACTGCTTGATTCTCTTTGCAAATCAATAAGGTCATTTTCTTTAGCAATGCTTAATCCTGTATTGAGTTTTGCAATCGCTTTGTCAAATTGTTTTAATCCCAAAAAAGCACTCCCATATTTGGTAAAATGAATGGCTCTGATATAGGCGTCTGGATTAGTAGACTGTTTGGAATCTACCCTTTCTAGAAAAGCAATCCCTTTTGGATAATCTTCAATTTGGTCGATGTAGTATCCCGCAAAATTAGAATACACCATTTGGACTTGAGATTCTGCGTTTTCATTTTCGAAAATATCCAGCGCTTTTTGCCAATAATAGGTAATAGAATCTGATTTAACTTTTATATTCCCAATGTTCATTAAAGCCAATCCTTCTTTTATAGGTTGGTTTAAAGGCTTTATAATCTTATAGCTTTTTCTGAAATATTTTTCAGAAGTTACTAAACTTGCGCCGTTATCTCGTCCTGATTGAATGGCATAAGCAATGGCAATATTTCTATAAATTTCTGAAATATAGATTTGCAATTGCTTTGTTTTCAGTTTGTTGAAATGCTTTTCGATGTAATCTAAAGCCTCGTCCGTCAATTTTACGATTTCAGAGATTTCTCCTGTTTGATAAAGCATTGTTCCGTAATTGCTGTAAGAAGACAACAAATGGGAATGTATTTCTTTGCTTTTAAACCAAGGAATTAACTCTTGATACAACGAGTCTGCTTTTTTCTTTTCACCTAAATCCAGTAGGTTATCGGCCAGGTATTTTTCAACAATTTTGTTTTCTAGATCAACTGAAAATGTATTAAGGTATTGCTTTAAAAAATCAATTGAAGCTTTGTTTCCGTCTTTTTGTTTAAGGTTGTATTCCTTTTTAAAGGTATTGAATGCATTTGAATGGTCTTGGGCGAAAAGTAAACCTGAAGTACACCAATAAAAAACAAAAATTAACCAAATGTAGATTTTGAGATAAGAAAAAATAATATGTTTTATAAATTTCATTTAATACCAAAGATAAAATAAATCCCTCAACATCGCTCAGGGATGCCTCATTTTACAGATATCAATGCTGTTGTGGTTCAGTTTATAAATGCCACAGAATTTAACGTCTACGAATGGAATCTATCGAAAATTACGATCATCCGTATTGTAGATATTTTAAGAAAAGAAAACTAAAATTATAAAATGAAGTGTCTTAAACCATGACAGCTGCTGGTTTGTAAGACTTTTCGTCGATAAGGATTTTTGCTATTATTTCTTTTAAGATCTCAGAAGTTCCTCCACCGATAGGTCCAAGACGACTGTCTCTTAGCATTCTTGCCAATGGGTATTCTTCAATATATCCATAGCCTCCTAGCAATTGTAAACAGTCGTAAATCACTTCGTCTGCTACTTTTGTCGATTCCAGTTTAGACATGCTGGCTTCTTTGACCACATATTCTCCTCGGTCTAACCTATCGGCTACGGTATAATTAAAAGTTTTACAGATTTCGACACGAGTTGCAGCGTCTGCAATCTTATGCCTTAAGGCTTGGAATTGAGTTAAGTTTTTTCCAAATGCCATTCTATCTTTCATATATTGCATGGTGTATTCGATGGCGTATTCGGCTCTTGCATGCGCATTTATTCCCATGATCAAACGTTCTGAAGCCAAATGTTGCATAAGGTAATTAAAGCCTAAATTTTCCTCGCCCATCAAGTTTTTAGCTGGTATTCTCACATTATCGAATGCGATTTCTCCAGTATCCGAAGCTCTCCATCCTAACTTGTCTAATTTTGTCGCAGAAATTCCCGGCGTATCTCGATCCATCAAAAAAATACTCATCCCTTTTGATTTCAATTCAGGACTAGTTTTTGCTGCAACTATAAGGTAGTCGGAATACACACCATTGGTTATAAAGGTTTTAGAGCCATTAATAACATATTCGTCACCTTCTCTGACGGCCGTTGTTCTCATTCCTGCTACATCAGAACCTCCAAAAGGCTCGGTAATGCAGAGACAGCCTATTTTTTCGCCACTTATGCTAGCGGTGAGGTATTCTTCTTTCAAGGCATTAGAGCCTTCAGTATTAAGATGTGTCATTGCCAAATACGCGTGTGCCCACATGGCTGCTGCAAATCCACCAGAATTAATTCTTTGCATTTCTTCAAGAAAAATCACAGTATAGAAAAAATCAAGGTCCAATCCACCGTATTCCTCTGGATAAAACAATCCGAAATAGCCCATTTCGCCCATTTTGCTCCATATGAATCTTTCAATTTTTCCGTCTTTCTCCCATTTGTCTAAATGTGGAACAACTTCCTTTTGCAAAAAGTCTCTCAAAGTTTCTCTAAAAAGTTCATGATCTTCTGAAAAATAGCCCATAATCGAATTATTGATTTATTAAAAAAATTAACATATAATGAGAATTACTCAATAATCGCCAAATATAATTTAATTCTATCGATTTTGGAGGTCGGAAATTGTTGTATTTTTGATAATTCTTCAAACGAAGCTATGCCATCATTTACTTTTATAAATTGAAATACCTCTCGTGCTAATTCATAATCAAAATAGGGCACATCGGCAAGTTGAATAAGAGAGGCTTTGTTGATGTCAATACGTTCCAATGCTTCAGTTGTCTGGACTTCAAACTGAAGATTAATGGCTTCGATAGTTGAAAAATTTAATCCATAAATATCTTTCAACTGAATATTGGACCGAAATCCTCCAATTTTATTTTTATAATTTAGAATCCTTCGAGAGAGTTTCTCTCCAATCCCATTGACTTGTTTCAAATTCTCAGCGCTTGCGGTATTTAAATCTTTCTTTTCAGTTAGAGCAATAGTTTTTTGCTGCGATCTTTGTTTCCTTTCATTTTGCTGTTTGATGACCCAATCTGGAAATTTGAAATATGGTGAAATTTTATTCAAAACTTCATCAGAAACTTTGGTTACTTCTTTAAAATCTTCAATTGAGTTTATCCATTTCCCATTTTCTCTATAGGCCATGAGTCGATCAAATTCTTCAGCAGAAATACCTAATCTGTACGCTTTTCCTTCTTTTAAAAAATTTGGATTAAAGAGATATATCTTTTCAACATAGTTCGATTTTTCGTTTAGCTTAAGTTGTTTGAGCGAATCTAACTGATGTTGCGCTAAGGAATCAATGACATTCGGAGAAGATTGAATTTGTTGTATTTCAGTATTGTAATAGTATTTAGCACTGATTACAATAATTAATATACCTGCTAAAAGCAAAATCCCGTTTTGTTGAGAGTTTGTCAAAACAAAACGGGATTTATCAAATTTCATGACTAAGAATTAGTTGCCTCTTGTAAACAGTTCATTATTCTTTAGTTTTCTTAAATATTCTTTGAGATCGTTTCTTACTTCACCAGACATAATTAAAAGACCAATGATGTTTGGAAACGACATGGCAAGAATCATCATGTCCGAAAAATCTAACACCGCACCTAAACTGATAGACGCTCCAATGACTACAAAAAGTAAGAAAACCATTTTGTAGATAAGTTCATTCTGTTTGCTTTTTCCAAAGACATAAGACCAAGCTCTCATTCCGTAATAGGACCAAGAAATCATAGTTGAAAACGCAAATAAAAATACAGCCACAGAAAGTACATAAGGGAACCAAGATACTACTTTTCCAAAAGCATCTGTGGTAAGTTGTACACCTGATAAACCTTCCACTTCATGCATACCCGTAAAAATAATAACCAAAGCCGTAAGTGTACAAACAACAACCGTATCGATAAAGGGTTCTAATAATGCTACAAAACCTTCCGATGGTGGATGATTTGTTTTTGCTGCGGAGTGAGCGATAGCTGCAGAACCAACGCCTGCTTCGTTTGAAAAAGCAGCTCTTTGAAAACCAACAATTAAAACACCAACAAAACCGCCCTTAAGTGCATCTGGTGAAAAGGCACCATTTATGATTGCAGATACGGCAACACCAATGTTCTCTATATTTGCACCTATAACAATCAATGCACCTAAAATATAAATACCTGCCATGAAAGGCACAACCTTGTCTGTAACCTTGGCAATACTATTTATACCACCAATAATAACGACACCAACAAGAACCGATAAAAACAAACCAAAAATAAATCCATTGCCTTCTAAAACAGGTATTTGACCAGATAATATTTTAAAGGATTGGTTGGCCTGGAACATATTTCCACCTCCAAAAGAAGCACCTATTGCCAAAATAGCAAAAGTAAAAGCCAATACTTTTCCTAATCCTGTTAAATTACGTTTTTCAAGTCCATATCTGAGGTAGTTCATTGGGCCACCAAAAATTCTACCTTCTTGATTAATAAATCTATACTTAACACCTAATGTACATTCTACAAATTTGGAAGACATTCCTAAAAGACCAGCGAGAATCATCCAAAATGTTGCACCAGCTCCACCGAGAGAAATGGCAATGGCAACTCCGGCAATATTACCTAAACCTACAGTAGCAGATACTGCCGTCGTCAAGGCTTGAAAATGCGTTATACGACCAGGTGCATCGAAATCATCATACTTTCCTCTTACTAATTGTATGGAGTGCTTGAATCCTCTCAGGTTAATAAAACCCATACGGAATGTGAAAAATGCAGCTCCAGCAATTAACCAAACCACAATAAATGGTATATTTTTAGTTTGCTCGTCTCCATTAGGTAATAAAATCGGTTTGGGATTATCATATTTGATTTCAGCGAACTTATGCGCATTAGTCTCTATGACATCTTCAGAATCATTGGCGTCGAAAATAACTTCACCTTCATTAACCAAATGTTTTATTGTTCCATTTTCTTGGGCTTTGACGTCTATGTCTCCCGTTTCGGACAAATGTACCACGGCGATGGTTTCTCCTTTTTTGACAGAGGCTTTATCATCAACATACCATTTTTTTAAGGTAAACACTTCTTTTGTATCCGCGCGCCATTCGGGAGCAAAAATATTGTCTTTCTCTGCATATACGATTGGGTCATACATGCCAACAGCTGCAAATGGATCCCAAAAAAGTATACTGCCCATAAAACCAACTATGGGTGTAAAAAAACCATTAAAATTTTCTGTAATGGATTTTGCCTCTATCTTCATTTCCTTTTCTGCGGTAAGACCTTTGGCATCCGTTACCAAAACAGTGTAAGGAATTCCTTCGGTTAAGCCGCTGGAAGAATCGGAATTTAAAGGCGTACTTTGATTAGACCATTTATAGGTGTAAGGTGGCGTTCCTCCTACAACTTGAACACTAATTTTTCCATCGTTGATTTCAGTGGAAGGGTTTGTGTATTTTTCTTTAATCGTTAATTCCTGACTATTCGAGTTAAATGCTAATAGAGCCAAAAGTGTAAAGCACAATCCTTTTAAACAATTCATCCTATAATTTTTAATTGTTAAAATTTACAAAGTCTGCAATATATAAAAAAACACATGCAATCATAAAGGATTAACATTTTGGCACTTCAAAATTGGTTAAAGATGAAATATTTTGTTAAAATTATTGCTAAAGCAACTTCGAAAAAACTTCGATGTGATCTTGTTTGCCTTGAACAAACAGAATATCACCTTGTTTCAAAATTTCATTTGGACCAACGACATTAATCATATGTTCTCCTCTTTTTATACTCAAAATATTAACCCCAAATGTTTTGCGAATGTCTAAGTCTGCAATGCTTTTCTTTAAAATTTTACCACTATCACAACTCACTTTTAAAGACGAAATATTAAAATTCGGAATGTCAGGTAATTGCAGGGGTTCGGACATTGCGGTGTTAGGTTGAAAAAATCTATAATCTTCGGTTCTCAGCGTTTTGACAATCGCGGTTTGTTGCTTAATTGGGATCAAGAAATTATTCATAACTCGATTAAAAATTTGAATTGAAGTTTCAAATTCCTCTGGAATTACTTCGTCTGCACCAAGAGCATGTAATTCTTCAATTTCGTTTACATACCTGGTTCTGACGATAATATGTACAGACTGAGAGATTGTTCTTACTTTCTTTAAAAGAGTTCGTGTTTCTTCCACGTCGGCTATAGCAATTACTAAAGCTCTTGCTTTGTTGAGGTACAAAGCCTCGAGGATTTTATTTTCTGTCGCATTGCCATAAATGGTCGGAACGTCGTAATTAAAGTTTTCGCTTACAATCGCTTTGTCTTGTTCTACCAAAAGAAATGGAATATTTATATGTGTTGCTGCTTTAACCAGATTAGTACCGTTCAAACCACAACCAATAATGATTAAATGATTTTCGATGTCAGTAAGTGGATTTATAACCTCTTCGGGTTCGGGAGTAACAAATCTATTTAGGATTTTGATTTTTAACACGCCAAAGGCAATTTTTTCAGAAATTAAAATCACAAAAGGTGTTAGAAGCATCGTAACAATCGAAACGGCGAGAAACAGCTGATTAGTTTCAACTGAAATGATATTGTATTGTATGCCAACTTTAGATAAAATAAAAGAAAATTCACCAACTTGAAATAAAGAAACACCGGTAATAATTATAGTACGCGTTGGATACTTTAAAACAGCGACAGCAAAAGCTGTAATTAAAGATTTTACAATAAAAACCACGAGCACCAAAAGTCCAATGATTCCTATATTTTGAATAAAGAACGACAAATCAAGTAGCATTCCAACTGAGATGAAAAACAAACTGGTAAACAATTCTCCAAAGGGTAATATTGTGCTGGTCGCTTGATGGCTATATTCTGATTCGGAAATTATTAATCCTGCTAAAAATGCGCCTAATGCCAGAGAAAGACCAGCTTCTGAGGTTAAAAATGCTACTGCAAAACAGATGGTAAAGGTCGTGAAAAGAAAGAGTTCTTTGCTTCCTGTTTTGGCAACAGCATGCATCAGTTTTGGCACCAAAAATCTTGCACTAACTATTGTGATGAGTAGGACAATAATTGTTTTGATGACAAGGGATAACACACTTGTCGTAATGTCCTCTGAAACACCTGCCAATATAGGAGTGAGAAGCATCATTGGCACGACAATTAAATCCTGGAAAATCAGTAGAGCCAAAGCATTCTTTCCATACGGTGTTCCAAGTTCGTTTCTTTCTTGGAAAACCTTTAGAACAATGGCTGTACTAGACAATGAAAAAAGAAAACCAATGAATAAGGCTTCGTTGAAAGAGTTACCCATGAAATAATAAACTGCGGACGCAATCATGATGGTTACACCAACTTGAATACTTCCTCCTAAGAAAACAGTTTTCCGAATGGAAATCAGTTGTTTAATGGACAACTCAAGACCGATAACAAACAACAAAAGAATGACACCAATTTCTGCAATAACTTCAACTTCTTCTACTGCTTTTATCAGACTCAAAGCATGCGGTCCGATGATTACACCCGTAAGTAAAAACCCAAGAATTGAAGGGATTTTAGCTTTATTGAGTATAAAAACTATGAATAAAGAAAATGCTAGAAGTATGACTAAATCTTGTAAAAGTGGAAGATGC
Source organism: Bacteroidia bacterium (assembly GCA_030429455.1). Taxonomy (GTDB): domain Bacteria; phylum Bacteroidota; class Bacteroidia; order Flavobacteriales; family Flavobacteriaceae; genus Psychroflexus. The sequence goes on from JAUIFC010000072.1 coordinate 15,213, forward strand.
ATTTTTAATAGTTAGATTGGATGCTAAAATGTTGAATTTAATAGAAACAATCAAATTATTTTTGAAATATTCAACATATATTTTCAAAAACCTCAGGAGATTTATCCAAGGTTTGTATGAGTTCGAAACTTGGAATCTTCAGCGGTTATTCCAATCCCCATAACACTGGCAGAATATAATAGACGACTGCCGTTAAAATAACGATAGAGATAAGGTTTAGCCAAATCCCTTTTTTTACCATATCTTCAATTTTAAGATAGCCTGATCCAAAAACTACGGCGTTTGGTGGCGTTGCTACTGGAAGCATGAATGCGCATGAAGCGGCTACGGTTGTTCCGACGAGCAAAAAATACGGATGAACGTCAATCGCTTCGTCTGCAATGGCGACCAAAACAGGCAACAACATGGCAGTCGTCGCCAAATTTGATGTTATTTCGGTTAGAAAATTGACAACAGCTATTAATAAAAATAGAAAAACGATAAGCGGAACACCTTTGAAGGCAGTGAATTGCATCCCAATCCATTTGGCTAATTCAGTTTCTTTAAAGCCTAAAGCCAAAGCCATTCCACCGCCGAAAAGCAAAAGTATTCCCCAAGGTAATTTAACGGCATCTGGCCAGGTAATTAACCGTTCGCCTTTCTTGCTACTGGGCAATAAAAACAAAATAATTGAAAAAAATATGGCAATGATGGTATCATCAATTTGAGGAATAAATTCCTTCAGCAAGAATGATCTTGTGATCCAAGCAAACGCTGTTAGTCCAAAAACTAGAATGACCAATTTTTCTTCAAAAGAAATTTTACCTAATGCTTTAATTTGATGATTAATTTCTTCTTTACCTCCTGGAAATGATTTTTGTTTAAAAGTAAAAGCAAAGCGTGTAAGGTACACCCATGAAATGACCAATAGAATAATGCTAATTGGTAATCCAAACATGAACCATTGCGAAAATGTTATTTCTGTGTTATAGGTTTCTTCAACAACACCGGCTAAGACCAAATTTGGCGGTGTTCCGATCAATGTTGCCATTCCGCCAATCGAAGCACTGTAAGCTATGGCTAGCATCAAGGCCTTTCCAAATACCATGTTTTCATCTGGTTTCGTAAGTGGATTGTCATTTAGTTGTAAAACTATAGCCATGCCGACTGGAAGAATCATGACGGCGGTTGCAGTATTTGAAATCCACATGGACAAAAATGCGGTAGCCACCATAAACCCTAAAATAATTTGCACCACGTTGGTTCCAACTAGTCTAATGATATTTAGAGCAATACGTTTATGTAGATTCCATTTTTCTATGGCTATGGACAATATAAAACCACCGATGAATAAAAATATGTACTTGTGGCCATAACTTGCTGTTGTTTCCGACAAAGACAATCCATTGGTTAAAGGAAATAAAACAATGGGCAATAGGGCGGTGACAGAAATCGGAACAGGTTCTGTAATCCACCACACCGCTATCCAAACCGCTGATGCCAGTATGGCATTACCTTCTTTACTTAATCCTTCTGGCTGAAAGAAAAGCAAAACCAAAACAAACAACAGTGGCCCTAAGATGAGTCCTATTTTCTTTTTATTCATTCGTTTCAATTAAAAATAATATCAGCCGCAACCAACGACATTTTTTGAAAATCATGATCCACATTTTCAATAATCCTTAAGTCCCAATTGAACATCGCATTGTTGTCTTCAGCTAGATTTTCTGCGGTATTGTAAAAATGTATTGCACGATCTAATCTATTTGTTCCTTGAGCATCGGCAAAGCTATTGCGTCTCAATGCAGGTGCATTAGGGTCGTTATCCAAATCGCCTACAATGACCGTTAGCTCTTTTTGAAATAATTCTGAAAAATTAGATTGTTCAAGGGGGCAATTTTCAAACCCATAAGGAAAACT
>JAUIFC010000073.1 GCA_030429455.1 Bacteroidia bacterium
TTGTCTCCCTTGACCAATTGATTTACATTGAAAGCTTAAGCGACTATGTCAAAATTGTAACCACAACCTCTGAACTTACCACGAGAGAAAAAATAAGTGGTTTGGCTGAAAAATTACCAGATCATTTTATCAGAATACACCGCTCCTTTATCGTAAATGCTGAAAAAATTGTGGCGTTTACGACCACAGAAGTGAATATGCCACAAACTACTTTACCTATAAGTCGAACCTATAAAAAAGAGGCTATTGCCGCTTTGGAAAAACGCCACAAAGAGGGGATTTAATTTTCAACTTTTATCTTTGTGTTTCCTTAAATAAGAAGCCAAACCCTTGATAATAAAGCGGTTTGTCGGCAAACTGCAGGTTTTCATACGGATTCTACATTGTGCAAAACGGGATGGATTTATAATATTGTAAGCATAAAGTTTAATATTACTCTATTATGCAATTATTCGAAATTTTACTTCTATTTACGGCGGTGATTTACCTTATTGGCCATGTGTTTTTTCATCTTAAAATTAAATCTGTTCTTATAATTGGAATACTTGTATTGCCAATTCTATTACACCTTAGTTTTGAAGGTTATCGATGGCAAATGATACCTTCTTATCTAATTTGGGGTATTGCCATGATTACAGCATTACAAGCTTCAAAAAAGAAATACTCAATTATTACTAAAAGTGTGAAGGGTATTGGCATAGTCCTTATCGCTGCTACTGGCTACCTATTACCATCAGCCTTACCTGTGTTTAATTTGCCTGAGCCACAGGGCGAATATTTCGTCGGTACGTTTGATGTTCAAATAGACTTAGACCGCGAAGAACTCATTACAGAAGACCCTTCAGACCAAAGAAAACTGATGGTCAAAGTTTGGTATCCCTCAAACGAAAAAGGAGACATTATGGATCCCTACATCGACCAAGGAGGCAGACACGGCTTTGCCCAGAAATATGGCTTGCCTAATTCAACGTTTGATTATTTGGATAAGGTCGATACCCATGTCTATAGAAATACAAAGGTTGCCGTGGGACAATTTCCGGTATTGTTGTTTTCACATGGTTATAATTCAAAAGCCAATAATTATTATGCTTTATTATCTGAAATCGCCAGTCAGGGGTATATCATCTTTGCGGTAAACCATACCTATGAAAGCACAGGAAGCACTTTTCTGGATGGGTCGGAAACATATTTTGATTATGCTTATGCAGATGCCATTCAAAATGATACCTGGAAAGATATGGAACCGATTGTTAACGCCTTTCAAGACAAACTCTCATATGAAGAGCGTCATCCTATTGTAAAAAAAGGCTTGGAAACGTATTTTGTAAGGGAGATGGTCGAGCGTTGGGCGCAAGACTTAAGAGATGTTGTTGACCGTTTAGATGATTACAATTCATCTGGATTCTTAATGGAGAAACTGGACACGTCAAAGATTGGAGTATTCGGACATTCCAGAGGTGGCGGCGCGGCAGGCGAAACACTATTGACTGATGACAGAATAAAAGCAGGCGCAAACATCGATGGTGTGCAATGGGGAAGAATAGTCAACACCTCTTTTGATGATCCCTTTCTCTTTATTTCTGCTGACTGGCCTAAAGAAAAAGAAGATCTAAATGGGCATGCTTACATCAATAAAAGTAAAGCAGAGTTCTATGAAGCACGTATTTTAAACACCTTGCACAGCAATTTTATGGACATACCCTTGATGGTGCCTTTTCAATTCCTAAGTGAGGCTGGTGGCATACAACCTGAGTTAGGATTGGAAATCACAAACAAATTAGTGGTGACTTTTTTTGATAAGCATCTGAAGAATAAATCGACTGAACCAGAACAACTCACAGAATATTATCAAAACCTAAAATTGGAAGTACACCGTTAGTGAATAGAGTTGTTTCAGCTTTAAGGATAGATGAAAACTTCCGTTCTAGCCTTCATTTGTTTCAATCAGCTTAAAACTGAGCAGATAAAATGGTTTTACAAAAAATATGTATTTTGGTAGAGTGTTTTTGAATTAACCGAACAGGATACAAAAAAAATTAACCCCAGCCATTTATACCTCTATTTTAATCTTTCTGGTAACGATTTCAAGTGCACAAGGCGACCTTTTAAAAGCTATGGGCAGCAACTATATAAGAAGAGAAAAAGTAGCTAGTGGCGGTTGTAATGGTATTACCTACTTGAGTATCCATCGAAAGGGAGGCTTTATGGCTTGGCCTACAAGGCTAATATCAAGCGAATAGATGGCAGATACCTTAAACCTGAATATTCAATCATCGAAAAAATGGAAAATGGCAGGTATCATTCTGTTTCCAATGAAGAAACGATATTGATAGAACCGAATGGAGGATGTAGCAAGAATTTAACATCATATAGTTTGCCTCCTTTTAGTATGGTAGAACATGCAAGTGTGATTAGCAATTACACGCCGCTTGGTCAATCTCAGTCGATTTCAGAAACTGTATTTTTAGGAATCATGTAAGAAGAAGACGAGGACGGCAAAAAACACTATGACGTGTATTTGTTTATGAAAGATCTGACTATACTTAAGGTCATACCGAGCATGAAACTATTAGAAGATTTTTTAGTTCCAGATCGTAGAAGAAATGGCTTGTATAAATCTGAACGTCCAAAAATTATTCATCCAAATCCTGACCTTCAAAAGCCTTTTCTTCTGCCAACAAGTGCAAGTGCGAATGGCTATATATTTTGTTTGGATCATCCTGCGGGAAGTATGTATATGTTGACTAACCAGCATTTTAAAAAGACTGTTCCCGTATTTCCAGAATTAAAAATTTTTACTGGAATTGCAATTGGATTACCCTAGTAAATAAGGGTAAAGAAGAAAATATAAAATAGAAAAAGCATTGTAATATAGCTTATAGACGGACAAACATAATTTAGTTTTTTTAACTAAAAGCAGTCCGTTGCCAAATGTGAACAAAAAGAATTAAACATAAATAGTATTGAAAATTCAATTATGCGGCAAACAGAAGACAAAGCAAGGACGTCTAGTGTCAAGCAAAGATCCTTCCCATAAAAATTATAGTAGCTACTTACCACCATCATTTTTTTAAACTTTTCTGCATGTCTTTCACAACATCAGTTTATGTATTTACTTTTTTGGAAAGTCCCTAAATCCGATTATTTTAATAATGTAAAATTTTGGATAAACTCGAGTTAATTTTACACACCTAAAACTAAATATGACCCACAATTTTGAATATGGTTTTATTGTTTATCTCTTAGATCTGTAATTATCTTTCCACTCACCCAATACATATTGCCTTCCCAATATGTGCTTCCATCTTCTCTGGTTTTTTGAAATGACCTGTAGAAAGTCATGAACTTGCCATCTGGAGTTATGGTGGCTGTATTTTCTTCGCCATGCGTGTTGATGTTTTCTCCAAGGTTAATGGCTTTGCCCCATGAACCATCCGTTTGGCGAAAACTGATATAGATATCCGAATCGCCAAAACCGCCTTCCCGATCACTATCCCAGATTAAATACGATTCATCTGGTGCAATAAATGGATGTGCCGTCCATTTGCCGACGTTAATTTCCTTAGAAAGCAATTCAGGTGCTTGACGCTTACCATTTTTTAGTCTTGACATCCTAATGACATCATTGCTTTTATAATCATCAAATACATAAGTGCCTTTATCAGAAACAGACATACGCATAATCCCCCAATCTTCTCTTTCAAACATGGCACCTAAACTTATTACTTTAGACCATCCGTTAGCTGTTTTTTTGATGTATTTGTTTTTACTGTACAAAATGCTGTCATTGCCATTACTGGCTGGGTAAAAATCATAGCGATTCCAAACATTGTATTTAGTTGTGTCGTTACTCAGCACAATTATAGGACGCACAAAAGGTGACTTACGGGCAATGGAAAAATAAATGTTTTTCATATCTGGAGATATATACTCAAGATTCCAATCGCTTGTGGTAAAAGTCTCTGGCGGGTATTTTTCTGCAATAACGCCTGGTGTATTAAATTCTGGAATGGTTGTTTCTTTTTCGACCAAAGTATCATCAGGTGTTGTGGTGTTTGAATTACAGGCGTTTAAAACCAAGATTACCAAAAGGATAAGGAATGGATTTTTCATTGTCTTCAAATAGTTTTTAAATTATTCAGGAATAAACGACATCGAAAAAACTAACAGATTCGTTGCCATGTGTGACAATAAGGGATATCTAAAACCAAAAGCAATCCTTGTGTAACCCGCAATAGTGGCACTTATTAACTGAGGCAACGTAAGGATGGGCAATAACAATAGATTTGTGGTATTCAATTCGAAATTAAAAATATGAATCCAAGCAAAACCAATACAAGACATATAAAAAATCAACCTGAAATTGTGATTCCAAACTTGACTTAAAGACGTTTTTATTTTTTCTCTTCGAACAATTACATAAATCATCATCATAAAGAGGACTCCAATCGATACGCGATACCAAAAGGTTTCATCTACCATGGATAGTTTGGTTCTAAACACCGCTTTTGTCAGGAAGTAATAGGTAAACGTCCCGGCGGTCAGCGCCAAGTAGATGGGTTTGAATTTCAATGACAACCGGAAGGCTATTTCTTCAAAGATTGGTAAAATAATACCGCCAATGAGTAGTAATAGTAATGGCTCAAATCGTTCCGACATACTTACCGAAGTCAGGTTTTTAGGCTGATAAACAAGTTCAAGCAATGAACCGATAAGTAGATAAAGACAAATTTTGATGAAAAACAACCCAATAGTCGCGTAGGTTTTTTCCTTGACAGATTTCTCTTTGACTGATTTGCCATATGGATGCCGAATAAAGTTGATCAAATCTCTTAAGAGGTATAGGTAATACTTTGGTTTTATGAAAGGATAGGTCATCATGGGTTTTTGGGTGATTTTATTTGTCTACTGAAAACAACTCAAGGCTAGCTTCTAACGCTCTATCTTTTATAGCATCATTATTTACAATTACATCAGGTATTACAGCATGCTCACTACTATCTCCAGATGGTCTTGTGATATAAAGACTTGGTGCTAGCACCAATAATTTAGTGTTCGGGAGATAGAAAGGCGACATATTACCTGTTTGATTGGCATGTCCTCCCGTGGATTGTCCTACCAATGTTGCAAGTTTATGATCTTGAATAGTTGTTAAAAACACTATCCCTGCAGAATATACCATTCCGTCCATAAGCACAATGGTTTCGCCTTTATATCGTTTCGGAGCATCTATAGGTTCAATAAGTTCGTCACTGATAACATCTAGCTCAACAATTTCTCCAGGATCGCCTTTATAGCCCAATAGTCCATTGTTGTCTTTATTGAGTTTTTCAATGGCAGACGAGGCTTGATTAAGTGTTTTGTCTGTTAAGTATTTAATAACCTGCGCACCAGCATCGGTTTGTCCGCCAGTATTACCTCTCACGTCAATAATTAATTTTGGTAGGTTTTGTTCTTGAATTTTAGCAAACGACTCTTCTATAAAAGCTTCATAGCCATTATCTTCATCCACATCAAAAGTACCAAGTTTTAAATAGGCCACCTGATTAGGTAATATTTCCAACCAATAATCCCCTAACTTATCTTGCGCACTTTCCCAATTATTTGGATTAGAAATTTCTAAAAAGGTTTGTTTACCGTCATATTCCAAAGAAAGTGAAAATTTCCCTTTCCAGCCATAAATCGCATTCAACCAATATTGAAATAAGAGTGTGCTCATGTGCTTTCTTAAGTTGGCTGTTTCGCCATGGCCGTATTCTGAAAGCTTCTGAAGTATGGTTTCGGCTTCAATGTTATTAATTGACAAAATTTTTGTGCCATTTTTTATGGTTTTACCGTCAGTTTTATGCTTATAGGTCTTGTTAAAAAACAAGGATTCACCTTTAACGGAAACACCTAGGTCAAATAGATGTTCGCCATTCTCTTGAGCATAAGTACCTTCCGCTAGAAGCGGAAAAATAAAACTGTGTCCATCTCTAAAATACGGATTAATCTTACCAATTACACGAAAGAAATCATTACGACTCATACCATCTTTAATTTGACTGTGTAGATTTTGAAACTTAGATGTTATCTCGTGTTTATCTGTTTTTTTATCAAAAACAGGATGTATAGCAGGCATTTGCTTTTGCAGGTAATCGAGATCTTCTTGCAGTGCTGTTTTACTAAATGCTTTCTTGGTAAACTCTTGGTCTACATCATCATGTATCCAAGATGCTATACCACCACTACATCCTACTAAGCTTATCATTGTAAGAATTAAAAATCCATAGCGTAAGAGCATTATCATTCTATTCCTAGTTTCCATAGTATTTAGTTAATGTCCTTAAGTAATTGTTCAGCTTTTTCTTTTAACAACTCTTTTTCAATAAGAGTATTCAAAATGGTTTTCGCTTTGTCATTTTGGTTGAGTTTGATGTAGCTTTTTGCCAATGCTAGGTCTAGGTTTTCATGATAAAAATAGGGCAATGCGAGTTCAATGATTGTAACACCTTTTAAAAGCGCTTCTTTATTGTCTTTTGCGCTGGCAACTTTGTAATAGCCATAAGTCGCCATTAACGGAAAATCGTAAGTATCTGTATTGGTTTTTAATTCGTTTTCGGCCCAGGTAATGGTCTTTTTTTCGTCTAAGATGTTTTGCATGAGGTAGATGCTTTTCTCATCTTTATACAAGTCTCGTTTTACCGGCTTTTGTCCTAAAGCCGTCACAACAGCTTCTGCAGATCTCGTGGTTGAGAATGGATTTTGGCCAGTCACAAATTTTCCTGAAACCGCGATATGACTCAACATAAAATCGGCTTGAGTAAATTTCGCACCTCTTTCTGTCAACTTATCTTCCAGTTGAAATGGAAATTCCTTCACCCATTTTTTGCCAAATAATTCCTCTTCTTGGTTTGTAAAGCCAGCAATTTCAACATCTTTAATAATAAATTGTTCACCATCTTTTACATTGGCAAGAACAGCAGGACCATGACAAACGGAGGAAATGATGGTTTCGTCCCTTTTGTACATATTTAGAATAATGTCTTGAAGAGACGTATCGTAAGGTAAATCGAACATGGCGCCTTTTCCACCTACAATGTATATGGCGTCATAATTGTCTGGATTGACATGTGCAGTTTCAATGGTATTTTGCAAAAGATTAACCGCATTTTTATCTTCCATGAGCAGTTGGTTGTATCGTTTTTCTTTGTTGAATTTATCTGCATCAACTTTTCCTCCTTTTGGACTCGCCACATCGATGCCAAACTTGTTATTTCTAAAGATTAAATAGGCTTGAGCAAATTCGTCCATCTCGAATCCCGGCCTTGTTGATCCCAAGTCTTTGCCATAACTGCTTACGACCATCAATACTTTTTTTTGTGCTTCCTTAGATTGCGCATTGATAAGAAATGGAAAGCAAACGAGTAACGTGAATATTATTTTTTTCATTGTCATTATGTTTTAAATTTTGATGCAAATATTCTTGTAAAATCCACAATAGTCTATCTGAATTATAATTCAGTCAGACGTCATTATAATTCAGAATAATGATTATCAGATGGTTATAAAAACACCTACTTCGTCACGGAATTCCTGAACTGAGAAGGCGTTTGGTGGACGATTTTTTTAAAAGCGGTGTTAAAGGCAGAAATGCTATTGAATCCACAATCGTAAGCAATCGAAGAAATGGTTATGTTTTGATGATCCGAAGACGATAATTTTTGTTTGGCTTCGTTAATACGAAATGAATTTAAGTACTGTTGAAAGTTTTGCTTGCAATTTTCGTTAACCGATTGCGATAATGAATGGGAGGTAACCTTTAATGTCGAAGCTACCATTTGAAGTTTCAAATTTGGATTTAAATACACCTTTTCTTTCAGAAAATAGTGTTCCAAATTGCTGAATATTTCAGTTGATTTTTCGGTATCCAAAGTTGAAGATTGGTACTTTTTTTCGTCTTTCGCCAGTACTTTATTCGAAATGGCCCAAAGGCTTAACATATAAATAGCAACAGAATACGTTAACGGGCCAAGGATGTAAGGGATAAATTTGCCAAAAAGGAAAATAAAATAAGACGCCCAAATGAATACTATCCCAATATGAATGAATTTAAGCCATTGTCGCTTAATTGCCGTTACCTCAACATTTTGTTTAAGATATCTGTTTTGCCATAAAAATGAACTCAAGATGTACACAAAAAAATGAAGGTAAATGGCATAAATACCAAAGTAGACATAGAATTCCTTTGAAACCAACGAAAAAATATTTAACACTAAAAGAATAATGAACGGAATGCCATGAATGAAATGTTTTCTCTCCAGTTTAAAATCGTTTTGAAGGTAACTTTTGGTGTAAACGTAAAAAAGTGGCCCTAAAATAAGTATAAGACTTAAGCCTAAGGTAATTAAAACAAAATCCAAATCTGAGGTGAAATACAGAAAAATAGACTTGCTGATGCGAAGGCCAAAAAAAAGCAACAAAACGCCTAGTATTTTGTTGGATATCTGTTTGGAATTCTTCTTAAGTAGCAAATATATGCCTAGAAAAAACCCATGAAACACGCCAAGTCCACAAACTAATAGCGTAAGAATATGTTCAGTTTTCATAGGCTAAATTTACAAAACTTATTCTACTGCTTCAACAAATGGGACAAGTATCTTAAACACTCTAAAGGTGAGCTGATGTGTTGCATGTTTATTTTTTCAAAAACAATTGTTTTATAATCATAGACTTGTTTCCTCACTTAAATTGCCATTGGCCTATTTTGAGATTGTTTGGTATGTTTTCAGAGTTAATCCATGCGATTAAAAACCACGTTTAAAGTTCGTTCAGAATTGATATTTAAGCCACTTATTTTTCCTTGTTGATTTCTTGTGAATTTTACATAGTAGCCTTTGTTCGACTCGAAAAAGTCTTTACTTATTGGCTCTAGAGACATCATTCCAAACCAACGGTTTTTAAGCATGAGTTTGCCCTCTTCGCTATACAAATTATAAACCATTTCTATTTCATCACTCCAATATTTTCCTTCATATGTTTTCAATTCCTCTTCATTTTCTTCCCATTTTTTGACTTTGTAGTAAGTTTCTTTTTTTCCATCAGTAAGATGTAACAGAGTAGATTCAGATGCCTGTTCGATTTCAATTTCTCCATTCCAACCTCTTATTCCAAACTTTTTTTCGGAAATAGGCACCAATGGATTTCTGCCATTTAAGGTCAATGATTCATCGACTAGTGAGAGGCTTAGCGTTTCATTTAACGTGTGAGATACATAAATGCCTTCGAGTTGTTTTAGCGCGTCTTTCTTCAAACTGATTGCTTTCAGTTCTTTTTGAGGTTCATTTGTCATTTTATCTTTTAGAAAAAGTTCAGCTATTCTAGATGCAGAAAGCCATCCATTTCTTCCAAAATTGGTGAACACCATTATTCCCAAATCGGCATCAGGATAATAACGGAGTTGCGCTATAAAGTTTTCATGCCCTCCTGTATGGTGATAAACTTTTAAACCCTTATGCATTTCGGTTCTTATGCCTAAAGCATATTCTGAATTTGTGCCGTTTGTAAGGATGAATGGTGTTAGGAATTCGTTTTGAGTCTCTTTCCCACCTAATACATCTGAGCGGAAGACAGCAAACCATTTTGCTAAGTCTTCAACACTTGAATAGATATCAGCGGCGCCAAAAATTGCGCGATTACTTTTTTCGTTGGTGTATCCTTTTTCTCTATCGAAAGAGTAGGATTCCGCAGCATTCGTCATCAGTTCGCCCACAAAACTTTCGATCTGCGTGTTGTGCATGTCTAGTGGTTTGAAAATATGCTTTTCTACCCATTCATCAGCCGGTAAACCTGTCACTTTTTCTAATATTTTGCTTAAAACGACATAAGTGGTGCTGTTATAAGTATGGCGTGTTCCTGGAATAAATTCTAGGTTTGGTTGCTTGCGGATTACCTCCAAACATTCGTCTTGGGTTAAGCGATCAACGTCTATTGCTCTTCCGGCTAATTCCGACATCGTGTAAGCCTCTCTGTAACCGCTGGTGTGAGTTAGCAGATGCCTTATGGTCACAGGATGATTAAATGTTGGCCAATCCTCTAAATACGTATTTACTGAATCATCGAGATTTAGTTTGCCTTGTGTGTGCAACATCGCAAAAGCATAACCTAAAAACTGTTTACTTGCAGAACCCAAGTTATAAAGCATTTTGGAATCGTTAGGAATTTTATACGCCATATTTCCAAGACCATAGCCTTTATTAAAGATGAGTTTTCCATCCTTCACGATACCAACAACAAGACCAGGGGTCGAATCTTTGACTCTAGATGGAATTAAGGCATCAATTTTTGCTTCTATTTCGGAAGATTGTATGTCTTGAGAATGGGTTTGTATGGATATGAAAAAAAGAAAGACACATAATACGTAGTATGATTTTTTCATTGTAATGTTTTTTTTCAGTGAAATGTTTAGTCTATTTTTTCAAGAAGACTGAATACTATAGTATTTGTTACATTAAAAACATTTTTAATGATTATTAAAAATTATTATTTAAATGCAATTCAGATATAGACCATAAGTATTTGGTTACAGAATATTGAATTACCGAAAATTATGTTCTGGTCAAACTTCAATAAGGGAAGCTTAATTCAAAAAAATAATTGGGACTTAGGGTTTATTTAGTTAATTTTAAACGCTAGGTCATGTTGATCAAGCAGTTCTATTTTAACTTTTACCAATTTAATTTTCTTAGTAATACCTAAAGCCTAAAAACGTTGCTAGGGCTAGTTATTGGAATCGTAATAATTTTTGAGCACATAAAAAGCTTTTTTCTTTTCGCCATTTTCAGAAATAAGTCCCTTTCTGTTGTAGTTGTCTTGAATCTCAGCAAGTACTCTGCGGGGAGATTTGAAATCAACAAGTATCCAAGGCGACATGCCTCTCAGTTGGTCAATTTGGTCTAACATTTTTAGGGTTTCCTCATACAGATATTCCTGATATTCTTCAGTCCATCGCTCATCTTTTTCACCATGTAAACCATATTTGGCACCTGCCCCAAACTCCGAAACAAACACCGGTTTATTTTGTTTGACAATCCACTTGATTTTTTTACATTTTTCTATACCACCATCATACCAACCAATGTATTGATTAAAGCTTAATATATCTACCTTGTCAACAAATGGATCTTGAATTGTCCTTGAATTTGGAATGTCTTCGTAACTATGAAGCTCCAAGGCCGCGCTAATTAACCGAGTTGGGTCTTTTGCTCTGGTAAATGTGGTTAGTTTTGTTAAAAAGTTATTTCTAGCATCGCTTATGGGTGTTTCATTTGCCATAGACCAAATAATGACGCTTGCCCTATTTTTATCTCTATCGATAATTTCAGAAATTTGATGTTGTGCATTAGAATAGGTCTCTTCATTTTCCCATGAAATGGTCCAGTAAACCGGATTTTCTTCCCAAACTAAAATACCCATTTGGTCGGCTAAGCGTACCATATGTTCATTATGGGGATAATGTGCTAATCGAACAAAATTGCAACCCAATGATTGCGCATATTCGAGTAATTTTTGTGCATCTTCTTTAGAATTACATCTTCCACCATTTATAGGGCTTTCTTCATGAATTGAAATACCTTTTAAAAATATACTTTCTCCATTTAGTAGAATATCTGCCCCTTGGGTACGAATTGTCCTAAAACCGATTTGATCGGTAATTTTATCGCTTCCTGAACTAAGTATAACGTCATATAGTTTTGGTGATGTTGGAGACCAAAATTGGATATCTTTTACATTAATTTCAAATTCGGATTTTCCATTATTATCTGTTTTAAATTCTTTTTCAACTCCAAGTTCGGGAATGGCAATGGTTATTTCTTGGTTGCTTTTATCTTTTCCATCCAAAATAATTGCACCCTTAATGATGCGGTTATCTTGGTTACTTAAATAAATATGATAGTCTGCAATATATGTAGAGCTAGTTTCTACAAGTTTTACCTCTCTGGTAAGACCACCATAATTCCACCAGTCGGTATTTAAGGTGGGCACCCCATCTTTTTTTCTTTCGTTATCCACCTTTACAATTAGAAAATTTTGATCCTTCAACAGCTTCGTAACTTCAAACTGAAAAGGGGTAAAACCCCCAATGTGTTTGCCAAGTTTTGTGCCATTAAAATAAATATCGGTTTCATAATTTGATGCTCCAAAGTACAAGAAAACCCTATTATTGTCATTGCTTTTGGTATAATTGAATGACTTTTTATACCAAATAGTTCCTTCATAATAAAATAGATTTTCTTTTTGCGAATTCCAATCGCCAGGTACTTTCAGGCTATCCATTTTATCAAAATCATATTCGATTAAATCAGATTTGTTTGTTCGCTTTGCATTAGTAAAATATGCTCCATTACCAGGGTTATCCTGATTTTCAAATGGCTCGTATCTGTAGTTGTAAAATCCGTTTTCGTATGGATCTACAATATATTTCCAATATCCATTTAAAGAAGTAGCTTGCCTATTGTAGGCATTTACCATAATTTGCTCTTGAGCTTTCACCTTTATGGCAAAAAGACATATCAATATTAATGTAATCGTCTTTTTCATCTGTTTTTTTATTTTTCGTAGTGCAAAGTTTGTTCTGATGCAAAAACTCAACTTTCTCTTGTTAAAAATACCTCCAATTACATCATAAAAATTGAATTGGGTATTCTGAGCACGTAATTTAGCAAATACGACCATGAGCACCAAAAAATGAGTTTAAGAATTACAATTAATAGCCTGAGTTCGATTAATATTTTGGTTATAAAATACAGAATATCAATGTTTTGCCTATGTCATGCTGAGCGCAGTCCAAAGCCAAACTAAAATTATAGATAAAAAAGCACCCTCCGCTCAGGGTGACAAAATTCTATAATTATAATATAATCATTTGATTATCAATATTATAATAATCGAACTCAGGTTACTAAAAAAATAACTCTAAATGAGCAGGCTTATTACTCAGGTTTTTACATAATAGAGGCTTGCCAAATACTTATTGAAAAGCATCAACAACTGCCTGTTCTTAGCTACCGTATTTATTTATCAGACTTGGCAATTTTGTATTTAAAAATCCAATCTGTTGATCAATTGCATTAGGTGTGTCGTGATTGTAAGTGGTTATGATGATGAGCTTATTATTGGGAATTAATATTATAAATTGCCCGCCATAACCCATACCGTAATTAATCTTGTCGCCTTTAAAATAGGTTTGATACCAGCAAAATCCATGTTTAGAGTTTCTTAATCCCCATTTGGTTTTAGATTTTTCATTTTCATCAAATAGTTTTTTAATCCACCTGTTCGATATTATTTGCATGCCATTCCAATTTCCATTGTTGGCTAATAGTTGCCCTATTTTCATTAAATGAATTGGTTTCATTTTAAGACCAAGTCCGCTTCCGTCGTAGTATCCTTTATTTCTTTTTTGCCAATCAACTTTACTTATATTCAAGTGTTGGAATAAAACTTGATTTGCAAATTCTAAAGTTGTCTTTCCTGTGGTTTTACTTATGATAACCGATAATAAATGCGTAGCTCCCGAATTGTAATTGTATTTTTCGCCAGGTTCATTTTCCAATTCTTTATTCAATACAAAAGAAATTGGGTCTTTACTGCATAGCCATTCTTCGTGTTCTAAATATCCTTTCCAAGACAGACCTGATGTTTGATTTAGGATATGCCTAATTGTTATGGCGTTCTTTTTTTCGTCCTTAATGTTTTTAAACTCACCTGGAAAAAACTTTGTTATGGGTTCATCTACATTTTCAATGTACTTTTTGTCAATAGCTATACCGATAAGAATGCTCATGACCCCTTTTGTCAATGACTGAATATCGCAAAGACTGTCTTTCGTTTTTCCGTTGTAGTATTCTTCAAATACAATTTTTCCATTTTTGGAAATTAGCGTAGAAAAAAGATTGTCTTCTTTTGTCAGTGCTTCTTCATACAATTCTGTTTCTTGCGTTCCCACTTTCTTAATGTCTTTGCACGAAATGGTTACAGTTAGAAGAACTACTATACAAAAAAGAAGATTGTTTTTTGCTTCCATATTGAACTGTTTATGTGTGAGTTAACTTTTATTTTAACAAAACTAATTGTGTTATTCTCACTTGTATCTATTTTAAATTTCAATTTGAAAATAGGTTTCTAAACTACTCTTATAATGCGGATTATCTATCAAAACATATTAGTTCGCCTTATTTAGTCGATTTATTTCTTTTTGAAATTCCTCCTCTTTTCCTAAGTTATATCTTTTAGAAACTTCAATTGCTATTTTATAGGTTTTAATGGCTTGAGCAGTGGCCTTATTTTTTTCTTGAAGTCTGGCTAAAGTGGTAATTAAATTAATGTCATAGGGATAAACTTCCACACTTCGCTTAAATACCCTAATGGCTCCAGGCAAATTTGTTTTATAAATGGCAGCACCTAAGTTATAGTAAGCCTCACCAGTTCTTTTGGCACTATCTCCATATTTGGCAATGATTTTGTTTTCTTCTTTTAAGAAGTTTTCAATACTAAAATTGGAGATAAAGGAATCAGAATATTTTAAATCTGAAAACACATGTTTTAATCCGAAGTAATTGGATCGTAAAGGCGATGACATGTGGCCTTCACCTTCGAATTCTTTATGCCTAATATTTAGTCCTTTTATATTTTTTGCGTTTAACACATCAATAAAATTGGTCAACTCTTTGCGCATTCCATAGTCTGCGGCAGACTCATCTTTTCCAATTCCGAAGAATACCATTTTTTCAAGGCTTTGGCTTTCCTTTAAGTTGGCTTTTGCGTTTTGTGTCAGCTCCTCACCATTCCACCATAAGGCGGGACTCATAATGATATAGTTTGAAAACAATTGCGGTTGTTCTACAAGTATGGTAGCCGCAAAAAGACCACCTAAAGAATGCCCTTCCAAAATCCTAATGTCATTTGTTCTATACATTTTATCGATATATGCTATGAGTTCATTTTCAATAAAAGACTGAAACGTCGCTCCACCACCACTTTCAGGGTTATTTTCGCTTTTTGTAAATGTAAAGTCTCTTACTCGGTTGATGCTTTTTATTCCAACGATAATTGTCGGTGGTATGTGTCCCGTTCTCGATAATAATTCGACTGAACCTCTCACATGTTCTATGTTTTGAAAGCCATCTGTTAAATAAAGCACAGAATAGCGCGCATTACCGTTCGTATAATCTTTAGGAAGAGACACCACAATATCTCGTTCTTCATTTAATATTGTAGAATTTATAGTGTGAACTGCACCAATCGTTATGGAATCGGATTCCACGGATTTTATAAAATTATTATGGCCAACCATAGTTTGACTCGTAAAAAACGAGGCAATAAGAAAAAGGTGGAATAGGAATGGTTTCATATTTTGAAATTTTACTTAAACAGACGATTAATAAACTATTGTGTTACAACCCATAACAAAATTAGGGATTAGGTCTTAGTTTTTCTATAACCTCTGTGCTTACCCAATAAAAGTTTGATAATCCACCTTCCTCATTATATCTACTAAAAAACATATATTTTCCATCGGGTGTAATGCTCGGAACAGTTTCTGAAAAGGAAGAGTTGATTTCCTCTCCAAAACGAACTGGTTTTGACCATTGCCCATCTTTCATCTTGAAATAGACATAGAGATCGTTTTTATATTGTTCATATTCTTTTTTTCTAGCATTTACGACCAAATAATCTTGTGAAGGTGAAATGCAGCCTTGAGTACCAAATTCAATATTCAAGTCTTCTATTTCCGACTTTGGATTTATGTCAGTTACATAAAACATTTTATGCTTTGCATGGTTAGTGTAATAAAAACCCCCTGTTCTTCCTTGATTTAAACAGAACACCTTATCGTCGTTTATGGGTGATTCAATTCGTTTTGCTTTACTCCAAGAATCTTTGGTTCTCGTTACATACCAAATTTTGGGACTTCTCGTCTCTGCATTATATGCTGTAAAGTATATTTTATTCTCTTTCAAACTTACAAATGGCTTCATTTCAGTATCCTTTTCTCCTTTGGTAAAATCTGCCCTTTGGATAGGCGACCATTTGTTATCTTTTAGTTTTGAATAGTAAATGGCTACTTTTTGACCTACAATCACAGCTGAAAAATAAACCTCTTTAAGGTCGGCGGAGAACGAAATTCCAAACTCATGTCGCCCACTCATCGAAACGAGATTTGGGGCAAATAGTTCGGGAATCAACCCTGGTGGCTTTTGACCAAAATAGAAGTTTTCTTCAGTCGAAACCTGAACTTCTTTTGTATTTGATTTTTCTGACTTGCAAGTATTTAGAAATAAGACAAGTAGCAATACTGAATATTTCATGATATGATTATTAATTGTTAAGTTTTTTAATTAACGCCAACAGTCTGGCTATGAACAGTAGCGCCTAAATAAGGCATCATTATCAAAAATTAGGGATTAGGCTTTAGATTTCTTATAAAATCAGCTTTTACCCAATATTTATGTCCTTCCCAATATTTGCTTCCATCTTCTCTGGTTTTTTGAAACGACCTATAAAATGTCATGTACTTGCCATCAGGAGTTATGGTGGCTGTATTTTCTTCGCCATGCGTGTTGATGTTTTCTCCAAGGTTAATGGCCATGCCCCATGAACCATCCTTTTGGCGAAAACTGATATAGATATCCGAATCGCCAAAACCGCCTTCCCTATCACTATCCCAAATTAAATACGATTCATCTGGTGCAATAAATGGATGTGCCGTCCATTTGCCAACATTAATTTCTTTAGAAAGCAATTTAGGCGCTTGGCGTTTACCATCTTTTAGCCTTGAAATTCTAATAACATCATTGCTCTTATAATCATCAAAAACATACGTGCCTTTATCAGAAACAGACATACGCATAATACCCCAATCTTCTCGTTCAAACATGGTACCTAAACTTTTTACTTTAGACCATCCGTTAGCTGTTTTTTTGATGTATTTGTTTTTACTGTACAAAATACTGTCATTGCCATTACTGGCTGGGTAAAAATCATAGCGATTCCAAACATTGTATTTAGTTGTGTCGTTACTCAGCACAATTATAGGACGCACAAAAGGTGACTTA
>JAUIFC010000294.1 GCA_030429455.1 Bacteroidia bacterium
TAAACGATTATTTGCTTTTGAAACTCTTATAAGACTACAAGAAAAGGGCTATCTACTCATTTTGTGGACCTATAGACATGGAAAGGAACTCGATGAAGCGGTTGAGTTTTGCAAAGAAAATGGTGTAGAGTTTTATGCCGTTAATGCAAGTTTTCCAGGCGAACAATTTGACCGAAAAAACTATAGCAGAAAGATTGATGCCGATATATTTATTGACGATAGAAATATTGGAGGCATGAAAGATTGGGGTGAGATTTACCACCTAATTACTGAAGAAATGATGGAAGCTAGCAAACCTAAAAAAGGACTACTTGGCAGATTATTTAATTCTTAGGTCTATTAATGATAAATGTAAAAACAGACGAAGAAATCAAATTGATGCACGAAAGTGCTCAATTAGTATCCAAGACTCTTGGAATGCTTGCCAAAGAAGTTAAACCAGGTGTCACAACACTTCATCTCGACAAATTGGCGGAGACATTTATTAGAGACCATGACGCAATCCCTGGTTTTTTAGGACTTTACGATTTTCCAAATACGCTTTGTATGAGCCCTAATGCTCAAATCGTACATGGCATTCCGAATAACAAACCCTTAGAAGACGGCGACATTATTTCTATAGATTGTGGAGTAATAAAAAATGAATTCTATGGCGATCACGCCTACACGTTTCAAGTAGGTGACGTGGATAGTGACACAAAAAAACTATTACAAGTCACAAAAGAAAGTTTATATGTCGGTATAGCTGAATTTAGAATGGGAAAGCGTGTTGGAGATGTCGGTTATGCCATCCAAAAATACGCCGAAGGTCATGGGTATGGCGTTGTTCGAGAATTAGTTGGTCACGGTTTAGGCCGAAAAATGCACGAAGATCCAGAAATGCCAAATTATGGACGCCGTGGAAGAGGTAAAAAATTTGTAAACAATATGGTTGTCGCCATCGAACCCATGATAAATCTTGGGACAAGACGCATAAAACAGCTGAGAGACGGTTGGACCATTCTTACTAAAGATGGTAAACCGAGTGCTCATTTTGAACACAACGTGGCACTAATTGATGGAGAACCAAAGCTGCTTTCTACTTTCGATTACATTTATGAGGCCTTAAACATTACTTCTACAGAAGAGGATCCTTTTAGACTATAGTATAATTTCTGTTAACGTTTGTTAACATTTTTGTTTGATATTTAACTTGAAGTTTTAAACAAACAACTCTCTATTTCTATACTTTTGTTTTGTTAAACTTTATTATGGCAAATATTAAACAAAACTTCAGTATTAAGGATTTAGAATCGTTAAGTGGTATAAAAGCCCATACGATAAGAATGTGGGAGAAAAGATACAAAGTTCTAGAACCCAAAAGGACAGACACAAACATACGCTCATACGGCGTCAATGGATTACAAAAGATTTTAAACATCGCTTTTTTAAATGAAAATGGCTATAAAATCTCACGCATATCCAAAATGTCTGATGATGGAATAAACGATTTGGTTCAACGAATCACAACAAGTCGAAGTAATTCGAACCGCGCTGTTAAGTCTTTGAAAGTAGCTATGATGAATTTTGATCAAAGCTTATTTCTAAGAACTTATGACGGCTTATTAAAGTACAATACGTTTAGAGAAATTTACAACGATGTGTTCGTACCTCTATTACAGGACATTGGTTACTTATGGCAAGCAGGCACCATCACTCCTGCCCATGAACAATTTATTTCTACTTTGATCAAACAAAAACTGTTTTTAAACATAGAAAAATTACAGTTCGAGAAGCCTTCTAAAACAGACAGGGTGTTCATTTTGTTTTTACCAGAAGAAGAAATTCATGATATTGGTTTGTTTTACACCAATTATGAATTATTACTTCTAGGCTATAAAGTAATTTTTCTTGGACAGAGTTTACCAATGGAGGATTTAACTTATTTGTCAAAACTATTTGACAACACCGTTTTTGTCTCTTACCTCACCGTAAATCCTGAAAGTGTTGAAGACTATGTCGAAAGATTTACAAATGAAATATGTACCAATGACAAATGCGAGTATTGGTTATTAGGACGAAAAGCAGTAGAAATTTTAGAAAAAGGCATAGAACTTCCAAAAGGAGTTAAGGCTTTTCAGAACATAAACGCGATGACGCTTAATCTGTAATGAATAAAAAGGTACATATTATAGGGTCTGGTTTTTCTTCCCTTTCGTCAGCATGTTATTTGGCTCAGGCAGGTTACGATGTAACTGTTTTGGAAAAAAATGATCGCATCGGAGGAAGAGCCAGGCAATTTAAACACGAAGGATTCACATTCGACATGGGGCCATCTTGGTATTGGATGCCGGATGTTTTTGAGCGTTTTTTCTCAGATTTCGGAAAAAAACCTCAGGACTACTATCAACTAGACAAACTAAACCCTGGATATCAAGTGATTTTTGGCGAAAATGATTTCTTTGAAGTCGCCGACAATTTAGAGGATATCTACTCAGCTTTTGACAAACACGAAAATAATGGTGCAAAAAAGCTGAAAAAATTTATGCATAATGCCAAAACCAATTACGACATCGCCATTAAAAAACTGGTCTATAAACCAGGTGAGTCGCCTTTGGAATTGGTTACTGCAGATACTGTAGGAAAA
Organism: Bacteroidia bacterium; assembly: GCA_030429455.1. Classification (GTDB taxonomy): domain Bacteria; phylum Bacteroidota; class Bacteroidia; order Flavobacteriales; family Flavobacteriaceae; genus Psychroflexus. The sequence continues at coordinate 2,627 of JAUIFC010000294.1, forward strand.
GTTGGGCAGTTTTTTAGCAATATAGACAGAGATGTAGAAAAGGATTTTGAAAATGACAAGCTCAAACAAATCTTGAAATTTCCTGTACTCTTTCTCGGTGCAAGACCTGAGGATACGCCTTCCTTCTACAGTTTTATGAATTATGCAGATTTTGGATTAGGCACATGGCATCCTAAGGGCG